>CBDUSZ010000186.1:0-6931 GCA_965370015.1 uncultured bacterium
GTCCTAGCCCCCGCGGCCGAATAAATTCAGCCCTACAAAATCCCCCCGATCCTCCCGTAGGATCGAATTCATTGGGCCAGAAATACTGTCACATACACTATAAAACCCGGTGTTTTTTTCCTTGCATAATCAAGCATGGGCGCCTTGTTTTCGATGTCGTAATTTTCTTTTGAATGGTCGTTCTTGTTCGGCGCAGGCTTATTGATTCAGATATTCTTTCGCTATCGCATGCCTCGCGGCTTGAATAAGTCACGCTTGATATGCGATTTGAAACGATAAGCGACAAGGTGAACAATGGCAATTCCATCACAGGTAAAATATCTAATCATCGGCGCAGGCATTCACGGCCTGAGTACCGCCTATCACCTCGCGCTGCAGCTGAAAGCGCAGGGGAAAGGTGACGGCCGCGATATCCTGGTGATAGATAAAGGCGGTATAGCCGCTGGCGCTTCTGGCATCGCCTGTGGTGTGGTACGCAATAATTATTTCCAGCCCGCAATGCGCGAACTCATGGCGCATAGCGTTGCAGTATGGGAAACCGACCCTGAGGGCTATAGCTATCACCCGGTGGGCTATATGCAAATCAGCCCGGAGAGCATGCACGCCGACGTCGCCACAATTGCCCAGCAACAAAAAGACATCGGCTACGAGTCGACTTTCATCGAAGGTGAGAAAGACTCCTCCGATTATATGAAAACCCTGTTCCACGACTGGCAGGCCAAAGGCATTACCTCGGTATTACACGAAAAGCGTGGTGGTTATGCGAATAACACCAAAGCCATGTATGCACTCGCCACTAAAGCCGAAAACGAGGGTGTGCGAATTCTTACCGGTTGTACCGTCACCGGTTTCAAGAGCGACTCGGCGGGTGGCGCGATCAAGGCGGTTGAAACCGATAAAGGCGAGATCGGCTGCGACCAGGTCATCATTGGCGCCGGTCCCTGGGTTAAGACTATCTGGGATATGCTCGAATTGCCCAAAACGATCAGCATTAAGGGCAAGGACGGTGTCGTGCACAAAGATATCCCGATGTGGATTTACTGGTCGCTACAGGAAGGTACCCTGGGTGTCGATCCAGAACTGCAAAAGACCAACGATGGCAAATTCCCGCCAGTGATCCATGTCGATAGCAATGAACCTCTATACTCAGACTACGACGGGTCACTGATCACCGACAAAATGTGGGGCATTTACTACAAGCCTGACTTCCACTTTGGTGGGATCCAGGGTGGCGCCGCTCCGTATGCAATCAAAACCGACCCCGACAAGGTCGCGGTTGACCCCTACGGCGTCGATTCACCCGATTTTATCGTCGGTGAAGACTTCGCCCACATGTGGACCTCGGCGTTGGCGCATTGCCAGAAACGCTTCGAAGGTCAGTTTGAGTTTTACAAGAATGAGCCCTCGGGAGGAATCGGTTCGTTCACCCCGGACAGTTTTCCGGTATTCGACGTATTCCGTGAGAACTGTTACCTGATTGCCGATTCAAACCACGGCTACAAAATGCTCGGTGTTGGCAAGCTGGTCGCCGAAGAACTCTGTGGTAACAAGAGTTCGTTACTCGAGCCATTTCGTTTCTCGCGTTACCAGCAGGGTAAATTGCACCCCGTATCGAGTAGTCCTTTCCCCTGGAGTTAGCCAGGCTTCGCAATAAAAACTCCTCCGTTAGCCAGTGGTTGAATTTAAAAATTCGGGCACTGGTTTTTTTTGTTCGGAGCCATTAATTTGCTTGAGCCGCTACTACAGCGGCATATAATAACGGTCGTTTTATTGTTTGGATTTGGGTCATGAATCAAGCTTATGATTATGTCATTATCGGCGCCGGTACCGCGGGTTGTATATTAGCCAACCGGCTAAGCGAAGATGCGAATGTGTCGGTGCTTTTGCTTGAATTCGGTGGTAGCGACCGCAGTATTTTCATCCAGATGCCGACCGCACTATCGATCCCGATGAGCATGTCAAAATATAACTGGGGTTACGAGTCGCAGCCCGAGCCTTATTTAAATAATCGGCGCATTGACTGTGCACGCGGTAAGGTGCTGGGCGGCTCATCCTCGATAAACGGCATGGTGTACGTACGCGGTCACGCCATGGATTTTGATGAATGGCAGGAACAGGGGGCAAAGGACTGGGACTATAGCCACTGTTTACCCTATTTCAAAAAGGCCGAAGATTGGGCCTTTGGAACTGATGATTACCGAAGCCAGCAGGGGCCCATGTCGGTTAATAACGGTAATAATATGCAAAACCCGCTGTACCAGGCATTTATTGAAGCAGGTGCGCAGGCTGGTTATATGAAAACCGAAGATTACAACGGCCGCCAGCAGGAAGGCTTCGGGGCGATGCACATGACGGTCAAAAATGGAGTACGCTGGTCGACCGCGAATGCCTACCTGAAGCCAGCGCGCAATCGACCTAATTTACAGGTGATTAGCGGTGCACTGACGCAGCGTATTTTACTCCAGGGTAAAAAAGCGACCGGGGTTGAATTCCATAAAGCCGGGAAGTTACATACCGTGAAGGCTAATCGTGAGCTGATACTGAGCGCCGGATCGATTGGCTCGCCGCACCTGCTGCAGTTATCCGGCATTGGTCCGGCAGAAGTATTGAAAAATGCTGGTATAGAAGTTAAACACGACTTGCCGGGTGTTGGTGAAAATCTGCAGGATCATCTCGAGTTTTATTTTCAGTTTCGCTGCAAGCAACCCATCACTCTTAATGGTCAGCTCAATTTATGGAACAAGTTCCTCATTGGAACGCGCTGGATTTTGACCAAAAAAGGCCTGGGTGCAACCAATCATTTCGAGTCCTGTGCGTTTATCCGTTCCAGGGCGGGTATCAAATGGCCGGATATTCAATACCACTTTTTACCCGCGGCGATGCGCTACGATGGAAAAGTTGCGTTTGACGGGCACGGTTTCCAGGTTCATGTCGGACATAATAAGCCGCTTAGCCGCGGCAGCGTCAAGGCGATTTCACCGAATGTTAACGACCATCCCGAAATCCTGTTTAACTACCTGCAACACCAGGACGATATCGAAGGATTCCGTGCCTGCGTGCGTTTGACGCGCGAAATTATTGCGCAACCCGCCATGGATATTTACCGGGGCTCCGAGATTCAACCGGGTGAGGATGTGCAAAGCGATGCCGAAATCGACGCGTTTATTCGAAACGAGGCGGAGACCGCTTACCATCCATCTTGCTCGTGCCGCATGGGAGAAGATGATAAGGCAGTAGTCGATTCAGAAACCCGGGTTCACGGTATCGAAGGTTTGCGCGTGATTGATTCGTCTATTTTTCCAACCATACCAAATGGAAACCTGAATTCGCCGACGATTATGCTCGCCGAGCGTGCAGCGGATATTATTAAAGGCAAGGGGATGTTGCAGGCATCGCAGGCGAGCGTTGGGCTTGGGGACGATTGGCAGAGTAAGCAACGCTCTACTAGCGCGACTTGATTTTAAGCGCGCTTTCATCAGAAGCGATGAAAAACTACCGGTCCCGCCGTCGAATTCATTCGACAATTCCAAATGCCATTCCTGTGCAGGCAGGAATCTGGTAATCGGTGTCATTTTCAGCCATTGATATAAGAATTTGTGTATGAGAATATACCGAGAACAAATGATAGCTTATTACTATATTTATACACCTCTCATAATCACCCGGGAGCCGCGGTAAAATAGTGGAAATGGAGATGAAACCGCATCACATAAATGTGTTGTTGCAGGCAAAATACAATTTTACTGCGTATTTTTATGACATCCTGGATTATCCCTGGGAGAGGATATACAAACAGTGGCGTCCAGGCCTGGTTGGCGATTTGCGCGGTAAAGTACTGGAAGCGGGTATTGGCACGGGGAGGAATCTGGAATTCTACCACCAGGATATCGACCTGGTAGGAATCGATTTAAGTAAACATATGTTGCATCGGGCGGAAAAAAGAATTTCAAAATCCAGGTGTAAGGTAAGGCTGATTAACGAAGATGCTACGGTCATGCAGTCAATCGGCTCAAATGAATACGATTGGGTTTTTTCCACTTTTATGTGTTGTGTGATGCCGGATGAAATTCAACAACTCGCTATCCGGCAATTCAGTAGAATACTTAAGCCAAATGGACGCTTTAGAGTACTGGAAATGGTGTTTTCAAAAAACAGACGAATAAGGAAAAGACAGGAAAGATTCGCATCATTTGTTGAAAAGGTTTATGGCGCCCGCTTCGATAGAAATACGCTCAATCATATTGAGCAATCATCACATTTGAAGGTTACCAGCACAACTTTCCTGAAAGACGATACCTATTTGTTAATCGAAGGTGTGCGGGCTTGAAAAGGGCCGACAATATCAATTAACTCGAACAATCCGATCTGGCAGTGTCTTTTACAGCAGCCGCAGCCAGCAATCCGAAAAGAAATATTTGTGACAGTTTCGACTAGTCATTAAACTGTTTGACAGATACCCTGATTTATAAAAACTCAATTATGCAGCAATCGCCTGAAACTACAGAACATTCACCGGACTGGCAACAACAGGTATTTGATATCTTAAAAAGCTTTGACGTCAAACATGTTGTTTATGTGCCTGATGCAGGCCATGCAGAAGCGATCCGCATGTCTGAGCAAGATGCTGGCGTGATTTCCGTTGCACTGACTACCGAAGAAGAGGGTATTGGCTATTTGGCGGGTGCCTGGCTGGGCGGTGAACGCGGTGCTTTGCTGATGCAATCGAGTGGTGTAGGAAACTGCATTAATATGCTCGCGCTACAATCATCGACGAAGTTCCCTCTACTCATGTTAGTCACCATGAGGGGTGAATGGGCTGAGTTCAATTCGTGGCAGAATCCGATGGGACAGGCGGCGGAAAAAGCGCTTAAGCTGATGGGTGTGCTGACCTGGCGCGCCGAAAGTGCCGAGGATGTTAAGCCGTTGATAGAGGGTGCTGCAACCATGGCGTTTGATGGCGACTGTGCGTGTGCGGTGCTACTCGGGCAACGTTTGATTGGCCAGAAGGAGTGGCTGAAATGAGCCGTCCAGATGCGCTTGATCGGCGTAAAGTCGTTGCCCGGCTGTTGCACAACAGAAAGGAACTAATGGTTGTCAGTGGCCTCGGATCAGCCACCTATGATGTCATGTCAGTGGGTGATGATGAGTTGAATTTTTATCTCTGGGGGGCCATGGGTTCTGCCGCGATGATTGGTTTTGGCCTCGCCATGGCTCAGCCAGGTCGTCCGGTTCTGGTATTGACGGGAGATGGTGAAATGATGATGGGCCTGGGTGCGCTGGCGACGATAGGAACCAGGCAGCCAACTAACCTCACTATTGCGGTTCTCGATAATGAACATTATGGCGAGACCGGCATGCAGCCAGGTCATACCGGGAGTGGGGTAAAACTGGAGGAAATTGCCAGCGCCTGCGGTTTTGGCTGGGTCGGGGAGATTCGCGACATGGCGGGTGTTGGCGAACTCCAGACACGAATCCATGAAGCCCGTACCGCCTGTTTTTCGACGATTAAAATTAATACTGACGAGGTGCCAAGGGTGCTGGCACCGCGAGATGGTGTTTATGTTAAAAACCGATTCCGCGCCCGTTTGGGTTTTAATAGCCTCTGATTAAGTCATTTTTCTGAGGGATCAAGCCTTGACTGAACGTATTAAACTTTATCGCAAGGCATTTTAAAATGGCAGTTGAAAAATAAGTTTTCGGAAATCACCGGTTTGACCAGGTTGCTCATCTCTCATTCTTCGATGCGGTATTCAAAAAATGCAGCACCCGGGCCTTTCCCCTTTCTGATTAGCATTTTCTGTTGTGCCAGTTCCATTACGATAGTGCATATTGTGCCGAGTTCATGCACCGAAACATCGGCCAAATATTCTCGATAAATAGGTAACGAGCGATCAGATTCGTCAGACAATAAATCACACATCGATTCGACACTTCGTTCTTTGTTGTCAGATAGAATCTGCGTGGCTTTGTTGAAGCGGGCGTAAGAGCTAGAAAAATCGGGATCTTGATCTGAGTTAATCGGCTTACTTAGATAATGATTGGTATGTAACAGATAATCCGATTCCGGCACCAGGCGATATGAGTTCTCACCACAGAACTCCATATCAAAGCCGTTACCACTGGCATCGGCAACAATAATATTACTGGCTTTACCCTCGCTATATTTCGCCAGTAGTGAATCCACTTGTGCGAGCGTTTTGCAGTCCAGGATAGCACGCAAAATTAAATGCACGGGCAATCCGTCGAGTACCTTACCCAGTGTCAATATGTTTAGACAAACACCCAGACCAGCATTATTCATTCCAATTTTACCGATAATGCCTGGCTCGGTAATCATCAAGATAACATGTCCATCTGGTTGCACGATTTTCATCAACACGGTCAGTGGTTCGAGTGCCTTTCCCCAGTCCCAGTTTTGAGCGAGGATCGATGGCCCGGTAAAATACACAGCCGTGCACTCGTTACTAGCGGCAGTAGTACGGGAAAGAATCTCGGTGCGGGCATTGAGGGCCACAATCCACAGTGGGTTGACACTAGCGCCCTGAGCAATTCCGTCTATTTCTTCTCTATAGGCTGGGTTGAACTCATCGATAATGTTTCGAAAAAAGTCAGCATGTTGCAGAATCTCTGTTTCCGATAACCCAAATATCGAAAGATAAAAATCGATGGTTTTAGCAATCTCCGCGCTCAGTTGCTCGCCGTGCTGTTTGCCTCGTTCAAAAGGCTCACCAGAAATTGTTATAAGTGGAAACTGATTCATAAATGGTACTAATAATATTACAAAAGCCGGGATTCAAATTAAGGAGTTATCTAATATTAGCAAAAACTGTAATCTAACTCCGAATTGATTAATGGAGGCTTCTTTGCAATGGGCAAGGGTTGTCAGGAACAACCCTTGCCCATTGCAAAATGTTTACTGAGCGTCCTGGAG
>CBDUSZ010000187.1:0-6920 GCA_965370015.1 uncultured bacterium
CAAAATAGCGCTCGCCAAAGTTACCTCCAGGTCCGCGCAGATAGATAAACGCACTTACGGCTATGGCCCCGGCACCCGTACCGGCCAAAAAGAGATACCAGTACACGGGCCAGCTCCACATTAAATGATGCTCCATCGCTATCCCCTCTTTTTATCGATGCCTTTATGCGTGGTGACACGCACATATTGGCCTGGCTTTTTGGTGTTTTCATCGGTCGAATCGAGACCGATATAGAACACATTAGGATTGGTGCCAATATGCTCCCGCAACACCGAAACAGGATTTTTTGACATGAGAAGATAGATCTCGCTATTGACATCATTGATATCGCCAAAGGTACGCGCCCGTCCCTGACAGGTATTGACACAGGAGGGCACTAATCCCTTGGCTACCCGGTGAATGCAAAAATCACACTTATCCGCAAAGCGGGTAACCGGATTGAGAAATCTTGCACCATAGGGGCAAGCCTGAGCACAATAGAGGCAGCCAATGCAGACGCCCTGATCGATCACCACGATGCCATCTTGCGGTCGCTTGTACGTTGCCCCGGTCGGACAGACACGCACACAATCCGGATCACTGCAATGGTTGCACAGGCGCGGCAGGAAAGTCCGGCTGACATTCGGATACTGTCCCTTTTCGGTGTACTCAACCCAACTTCTGGCAACACCCATCGGCACATCGGCCTCGGCCTTACAGGCCACGCTACAGGAATGACAGCCAATGCAACGCCGTAAATCGATCAGCATTCCGTACTGTACTCCGGGACTGTTCACACCTTCTGCCACCGATTCGGTTTTCGCTTTGGCACTCCCGGCTTGTGACAGGGCGACGCCCCCCACTGCCGTGCCTACCGCCACGCCACCAGCTGTTTTTAAAAATTCCCTACGCTCATTTTTATCTTCGGGATGATCACTCATTGCTGACTCCAACCACACAGATCTGTTTTCGCTACCGATGGCATAACGACCTCACCTGGATTCGGCCCGGACAAAGGCATTTTCCCGCAGGTCTACGCTTTGATGTTTTTCGTTATAGTGACACTCGATGCAGGTCATCTGCTGGTCCAATGCCTTTTTGTGCGCATTCTTTCCACGCTCTAGCTTGGGCTCGATCTCTTGCTCGATATGGCAGCTACGACAGGTCGGACTGTCATATTCAAATAACCGGTCACGCACCCGCAAAGCCGCCACCTGACGAGCAGGAATCCATGCCCCTGCACGCTCACCCATGCGATCACGAAAATGACCGAACAGATCGGTAAGACTGGCAAAATGGGTATAGGCGTAGAAGGTGTTAACAAACCCCGTAGGCAAATGGCATTGGACACAGGCCGCCTGTTCTGACACCTTATCTGTCTTCTCATCGGCCGCAACAAGTAGCGGGTGGGCCTTTGAAAAAGAGAGTCGTGCCTCTGAGCGATATTCCTGATCCACATGGCAGTAGGAGCAAAGATCGTCACTCGCTACAAATTGCCGGGTGACTGGCTCAAACAGGAACAGACCCAGAATAAAAACCAATCCAAATACAGCAACCGCTATTCTGACACCACGTTGCTTAAACATTTACCCAGCCTCCCCTTTTACAACTCTTTATTGTTTCCACTGACCGAGACATCCCAGGAACCCCCGGCACTGAGTACTACGGAAGCGTCACCGCCTGTATATCGGCCGTACCAGGCCCGATACTGACCGTCACAGGGAAGGAGACAAGGTGCGCGCGCTTTCCGGCGGCATTGTCATGAATGGAAAAACTGAAAGAGTAGATGCCACCGGGCTGCATAATGAGGTCATCCTCTGGATGACCCGTATCCAGCTTTCTGCGCATAACGAGGGTATAAACCCCATCCTCCCACGTTCCCCTGGCATAGTCCACGTCCGCCGCCGAACCATCTGCCGCCGTCTTATCGATGATATGGGCGGGCAAAATGTCACCCTCTTTGAAGGTACCAGATACCGGAACCGTAGTACTACCAACCACCAAATGCTTCGATTTGGAGGCATCATCAAGATCTGCCTCGGTCAATACACTGTAACCGAGCTTAGCACTATCAAACATCATCGCCGGTCCCGCCAACATCTTACCGTTGGGCAGCAGCGCACTATTGCCTGCATCGACCTGTTTCATCTCTAGCACATTAAAATCTGCAGCAAAGCCTCCGGGATTGGTCAGCGCCGCATCCCAAATAATCAGATCGAGAAACCCGCCCTCATTGCGCAACGCCTTCAGTTCATCAGCTGTCTTTACTGCGTCCCAGTCGGTACCCTCGGTACGAGAACCGGGGAGATACTTACGCACATAGCGATTGGTTATGCCGAATTCTTTATAGAGCTGACTGATGACAGGGTGTTCAGCCACTTCGTCCTCGTCAGCTTCCTCAGGCATACCGACCAACGCGTCATGGCAGGTCATCCAGCACCCCTGTTCGGCGTAGAGCGGCACCCGACTATCCCCCATCATGATCCCCAGGCGGTCGGGGTAGATGGCCGGCTGCTCGTCATCGATCACCGCCTCATGCTGTCGGTGATTGCCATACCAGTTCCACTCAGTGCCATCAAAGCGCATGAAGTTGCCCTGGTCGCCGGCACGATCCCCGTCACTCTTCCAGGAAAAACGCAGATACAGGTAGGTGGCATCGTGCGCGGCCCTGACTTTGAGACGCATATAACCCTCTTTATCCTCAATCGGATCTGGCTCGAGCCTGTTTTCTACCACCAGGATCCCCCCCAAAGACTTCTGCTCGCTCTTATGACATTGCAGGCAGGCTTCCCCCGACTTGACCTCGTTATCAGCCTTTTTATGGTCTTCGGTACGTAACCACTGATAACTGGATTGGCCTGGGTAAAACAGTCGGGGGCTGGCGTCAGAAATCGAAGACCAATCGATCGTCTCTACCTCTGCCGACCATGCTGGCGCGCTTAGAAGCATCCAACTCGCCAGCGTAATTACGCTGGCCCGTACGCCGAAAAAACGCTGCCTGGCTTTATCTTGCATCTAAGACCCCTGGAATTGATTTTGAATAACCAGCGTTGACCGGTGACTCGATAATTAAACAATAAATATAAGCAAATATTGCACCGCCAGAAATAATGATAACGTTTTCAAACAATTAAATTATCTTCACGACAACGAAAGCCACTTGACGTTACCGAACAGTAACCTGCACAACGCGATTGGAGCGAATTAATGTTACGAACGAGTAACCATCATTCAATTTTGTTAATAGGCGAGCCTGCCACCCCGGTGCTGGACTGCTTCGTGAATCCCTTTCTTTTCTTGCTGGAATGGGAATAGGGTGTTAATTTTTCATACGGGGTACTGGGACTGGGGAAGGTTGGCGATCCTTGGTAGACAATTTGCCATCGATTATCAAATTTTCGCCAATACACTTCCCTGGGTGACAGCAGATCGAGATTATTGCTCTGGTAATTTTGCTGGTATTGCATCAACACTAAATTATCTTCACCGGGATATTTAAAATACATTCAATTCGCCACACTCAACTTGAACATCAACTGCTCTATTCAAATCGAATATGAGCCGAATTCGCTCCCGGATGCTGGTGTAGTCTGACGTTTCAGAGGTCGCTGTGATTCCGGCAATACCTAAACGACCTGGAAAGTTGCGTCTGGATTGAAAAGAATTGCTAGTAGACGACGTATCGACATTTGCTGAAACGTGGTTATCAATAGTAGCTGTATCTTCTAGCGGGACGGTTGAGTTTATAGTTATGTTTTTCATTAATCCCTCGCAAAAGTTATTTGTCTTAAGACCCCCAAACTGACACAAACCCGTATTTTTTTCAGCAAATCTTGACCTGGATCAAGTTTTATGTACTTAATAATCAGGGCCAATACGAGGGGTAATCACAGCCTTAAAAAAGCGGTTCTTTGATTAAATAGCAGGCGACTAATTAGATCATTTAATGTCTTTATTAATACAAAATTTCCTGGAAAAGGCAGCATAATAAATTGAAATATTGCATGATAAACCTCGTTTTCACATAGAATAATCTCTATGAAAACTATCCGAAACTTCTGCATATTACTAACCCTGGCTCTGCTGGTTGCGTTGCCATTTAAGACACAATCGAATCGTGCACCTTTAATTGCGGCCGCATCCGATCTGCAATTTGCACTGACAGATATTGCGGCTCTTTTTCAATCCCAATCAGGCCAAAAAGTTAAACTTACCTTCGGTTCGTCAGGCAACTTCGCACGCCAGATTCGTCAGGGTGCGCCATTTGATATTTATTTTTCCGCCGATGAAAACTATGTATACGGACTGTTTCACGATGAGTTAACGCGTGATGAAGGGGTACTCTACGGGACTGGACGGGTCGTCATCATCGCACCACGCAATTCGACGTTGAGCGTTGATGGTCAGCTGAATGGCTTACGTTCAATGCTGGCGGCTGATCAGCTAACACGATTCGCAATTGCAAATCCGGATCACGCCCCCTACGGCAAGCGTGCGGAGGAACTATTAAAGCATTATGGACTCTGGGAAGATATCAGCCCGCACCTCTTACTTGGAGAGAATGTTTCCCAGGCAGCACAGTTCGCGACATCATCCAGCGCCCAGGGCGGAATTATCGCCTATTCATTGGCACTTTCCCCCAGAGTTTCCTCTCTTGCAAACTACGCTCTTATCCCTGAAGAGGCCCATTCAATTTTACGCCAAAGGATGGTTTTGCTGAAAAATGCAGGAGATATCGCGGAACAATTTTATGCCTTCGTCCAGCGAGATGACATACGCGATATTTTTCGCCAATACGGCTTCACACTTCCAGGTGAAAAAATTTGAATCTTAAATTCGAGCAGAAATAAGATATGGACTGGACCGCATTATGGCTTTCGTTACGGCTGAGCATTATCACCGTTCTGCTATTACTGCCTGTCGGTATTTATTTCGGCAGGCTGCTTGCTTATCGCGAATTCGCCGGAAAAGGTTTTGTTGAAGCCATTGTCGCACTGCCACTGGTGCTTCCACCCACGGTACTCGGCTACTATCTGCTCGTAGCTTTCGGAACGGCATCTCCACTTGGCCAGATTTGGCAAAAGCTTTTCGGCCAACCACTTGCGTTCACCTTCGAAGGATTGCTTTTTGCTTCGATCATTTTTAATATACCGTTTGCGATCCAACCGATGCAACGTGGTTTCGAAGCGATTTCCTCCGATATTCGTGAAGCGGGTGCCTGTTGTGGCATGTCACCATGGAAAGTACTTATGAGTATCGAATTGCCACTTGCATGGCCAGGCATCTTAACTGCGATGGTATTAAGTTTCGCGCACACACTTGGCGAATTTGGTATTGTGCTGATGGTTGGCGGCTCGATCCCCGGTGAAACCAGGACTATCGCGATCTCAATATATGACAGAGTACAGGCCTTCGATAATAGTGGAGCCGCACAGATGTCAGCCCTGTTACTGGTTCTGTCACTGATAGTTATTGCACTGGTCTTTACCTTCTCGCGACGTGCCGGTCGCTCAGCAGGCTAGCCATTTATGACCGGACTTCGGCTCAAGCTTTTCCAGGATTTACCCACACCTTTAGAAGTTGATTTTAATTGCGATCCTGGCGAGGTATTGGCCCTCGTCGGTCCGTCGGGAAGCGGCAAGACAACAATTCTTCGCGCTATTGCTGGCACATATAAACCAGAAAATGGCTCTGTCAGTGTAAATGGTACGACATGGTTCGACTCGACTAATGACGTTTTTATACCGAGCCATGAACGATCTGTTGGCATGGTTTTTCAGAGCTACGCACTATTTCCACATATGAATGCGGTTGAAAACGTCATGGCTGCACTAGGACATCAACCTCGCAGTAAGCGCAAGCCCCGCGCACTTGAACTGCTCGATCGAGTGCATCTTGGTGGTCTTGAAAAGCGTCGCCCAGGGTCTCTATCAGGCGGCCAGCAACAACGTATCGCTGTAGCTCGCGCCCTGGCTCGAGACCCGGCGGTGCTTCTGCTTGATGAGCCATTCTCTGCTGTGGACAGGGCTACTCGACAACGACTATATCGAGAAATTGCCGATCTCCACAGCACCCTGCAAATGCCGGTTATTCTGGTCACCCACGACCTCGATGAAGCCATGATGCTGGCTGACCGTGTCGCTATTGTTCGTCGGGGCAAATTGTTACAAATTGGAGTGCCAGGCGATGTTGTGCGTAAACCTGCTTCTGCGGAAGTGGCGCACCTCCTCGATATACGTAATGTTTTTAAAGCCCGGGTAGTTGAACATAAAGCAGAAAGTCGGATTACCTGCCTCGACTGGCACGGCCTGATTATTGAAGCCAGCCTTAACCTAAAATCTGCCTGTGGCGTCGAGGTATTCTGGGTTGTTCCAGACGGCTATGTGCTGCTTCATCGCCGAAATCGACCATCGCGAGGGGAACACGAAAACGCCGTGTCAGGAACCATCAGCTCCCTGGTCGCAATTGGACAAACTGTGCAACTCACATTAATTCCTTATCATGAACCATCTCTACCAATTCACTTCTCTATTCCTTTGCATGTCGCATCAAGAAACGGAATAGATATGGGTGTAGAAGCATCGGTCTCGCTTCTTACCAAGGGGATTCACATTATGCCTCTACAAGCTGGCCACGAAGACTAAATTGCAACGAATGCGGGGTCAGGTCATACCATATGTCATGGTGCTGCAGGGCCCAGCCCTCATCTACCTCTCCACTGATCATCCCCTCGAAGACACCTTCGCCGCCGAGAGTTCCGAGATAGATATGCAACAATGAAAAACCGATAAGAAAGATGCTACGATTTAGAGATCTAGATGCTACTGAAACTAATGTGTGCAGACGCCTTCTTTCGACACCACCAACAGTCCATTATCGGGCAGAAAGAATGTCCCGGCTTCGGCTTTCCATTCCAGTACCTGGGTATCCAACGCGGTGA
>CBDUSZ010000188.1:0-6810 GCA_965370015.1 uncultured bacterium
AATTTATCGGGGAATGGCAGTTTCCGGGAACGCGCCTGAGGAAATGGGTATAGGGCCGATTTACGCGATACCGAAATTACTTGAGCGCACCGGCACGTCGATGAACGATATCGATCTGTGGGAAATTAACGAGGCCTTCGCCTGCCAGACGATTTACTGTCGCGATAAACTCGGTATCGACAATGAAATATTCAACGTTAATGGTGGCGCGATATCGATTGGGCACCCCTACGGTATGACCGGGGCGCGCCAGGTCGGGCATGTGTTGATCGAGGGAAAACGACGAGCTGCGAAATTCGTTGTGGTTTCTATGTGTATCGGTGGCGGTATGGGTGCGGCAGCTTTGTTCGAAGTGGTTTAACCTAGAAAAATCGGTTGAGTGCGAAAAAGGTGCGTCAAGAGCTTGTACAGACTTTCGTAATCCAACTGATTTTTCCAGGTTTAAAAATTGTGTCGTACCCTGATTCGTATCAGTCAACAATAAATTGGTAGTTCTCGCGTTTGAATTCTGTCTTTTGGCACACTGGATTGTCGAGTTGGCGCGCTAACTGGTGGCCCGCATAAGTTGCCATGGCGATAGTCCCGGGAGCATGGCAATCACCAATCCCCTCGACTGATTTTATACCGTTATCAGCGAATTCGCCTGATCGGGCCAGCAGGGTCTGGAGCACAGCATCTCTGCTGCTGCGTGAAGTAACCGGAATTATGGCATCTGCCTTGATACTGGTTTCGCGCCCCGAATAGATACAGCCGATTGTCGCCGAACCTTGAGTCGCATTTACCAGGTTGTGGGAAACGATAATCTTGATGCCAGCCTCAATCAGTCGTTTCTGAATATGGAACTGTTCCAGAGTATTGATGCTCCATTCGGAGGCTTGAGTGGCAGTGGTGACATAGGTAACCTGCGCCCCGGATAGTTGTAGCTTTTCGGCTATCGCACTGGCCAGGTAGTAGTGTTCGTCGTCGAACACTAAAATTTGCCCGTCAGCCGCTGCGTCAAGCAGAATTGCATCAGGCGAAATTATATTGGCACTATCATCAAAATTAATGCCGTTGCGGTTGGATCGGCCCATGCCATCGGCGCGCCATGTGGCGCCAGTAGCTATTACTACTTGCTCAAATCCGTATTCCAGGATGTCATCGCTGTTAAGCGGGCTTTCTAGATAGGTCTCTACATTAGGCATCTGGCTGAGCATGTAGCTGCGATGGTCGATTACGCGCCGCCATTCTATCAACCCAGGTAGCTTGCTCTCGAGCAAGACGCGACCGCCCAATTCATTATTGTGCTCGGCCAGGACGACGTCATATCCGCGCTTTCCAAGCGATAGAGCGCATTCCAGTCCGGCCGGACCACCGCCTATGACCAATACCTTATCGTTCGATGCACTGGGTTCAATATTCTCAGGATGCCAGCCTTTACGCCATTCTTCGCCCATGGTGGGGTTTTGGGTGCAGCGTATAGGGATACTAAGGAAATCGGCGTTAATACATATATTGCAGCCTATGCATTCACGAATTTGGTCGCTCCGACCTTCATTGATTTTGTTTGGCAGGAATGGATCGGCGATGGAGGGTCGTGCTGCGCCGATGAAGTCTAGCATACCTTTTTTCACCAGACTCACCATGCGATCAGGGCTGGTATAGCGGCCCACTCCGACGACGGGTTTGTCTGTGACGCTCTTGACGAAAGAGATAAATGGTTCCTGCCCACCTTCGCTTCCGAAACGCGAGGGCATTGAATCACTTTCCCATGGGGTGACGTTTACATCCCATAGGTCGGGTATGTTAGCGAGCATTTCAACCACTTCGCGGCCTTCCTTGTCACAACGTAATTGGTCATCGCCGTCGGCGTCGTGTACCGCGTAGCGAACCGCCACCGCAATTTCATTGTTTGCGACTTCCATGGTTTCCTCAAGGATTTCGCGGAATAAACGTGCGCGGTTTTCCAGGCTACCGCCGTATTCGTCGGTACGGTGATTATAGTGGCTGGATAAAAAATGCGTGATCAAGGTCATGGTATGTGCGGCGTAAACATAAACGATGTCATAACCAGCTTTCTTTGATCGCATCACCGCTTCTCGATGCCAGCGCCGCACATCGGCGATATCCCGCTTGCTCATAGCTCGCGCCTGTATTGGATCCAGATCTTTGACCATATTGGCAGATGGCGCGAGCGGGGTAATACGACTTAAACGGTTGGGCGAGGATACCCCATTATGTACTAGCTGGATGCCGGCGAGTGCCCCATGCTGCTGAACCTTTTGTACCATTAGCTCGTGTGTTGGCAGGTCGCTATCGTCCCAAAGGCGCATTAGAGGGATGCTCGAAAGGTCACTAGTTGGATGAATTTCACACTCTTCGGTGCAAACCACGGCCCAGCCGCCCTCTGCCTTCGTAGCACGCATGGCGGCCATAGATTGCGGCCAGCGATGACCCATGCCATTGCAATGGGGTACTTGATAGAATCGGTTGCGCGCCGTTTTCGGGCCAATTCTGATCGGCTCAAACAGGATGTCGTGGTTTGGGTCTCTGTTCATGCTGGAATCCTGGTTAACATAAATTCAGGGATGCTATCATTAGCGATAGCGTCTGCGCAAAGGGTGTTGTGGCGGGATTGTAGTTAGCGTCATTAGACGCCCAGTTTTTAAGCAGCAATGACCAGGTTTCTACCGGTACGTTTGGCCTTGTAGAGGTACCTGTCGGCGCGTTTCAAAATATCGTCAATGTCTTTATCACTTTCCTGTATCGTCGCTGCTCCTACACTAATGCTAAATTTGATGCTACCGACATCGCTTGAAATAGTATGATCTGAAACACGTTTGCGAAGTTTTTCAGCAGTTTGGATTGCGTATTCGAGGCCGCACTCCTGCAAGATGACACCGAATTCATCACCACCGATGCGGCCGAGAATATCCGAATCGCGGATGTTTTTCTGGCATATTTGAGTCATCTGTACTATCGCTTCATCGCCGATAGCGTGGCCGTAGTTATCGTTGATATCTTTAAAGTGGTCGATATCGATATAAAGCACTGCGAAGGCATGTTTGTAGCGCCTACTGCGTTCAAATGCAGTGTTGGCATTGTCCAGGAAGCTGCGTCGATTGTGACAATTGGCGAGCGGATCGATAAATGCCATTTTATGCAGTTCCTGCTCCTGTGTTTCGATACGTTTAAACATTGGATTAAACACGAATGCGCCAACCCCGCAAAGAACTACGACTATGCCACCTAGTAGTATCGCAACAATAATTCGTAGTCGGGTAATCCTGGACTCAGTATTCGTCGTGTATTGGCTGGCCAGGGCATCCAGACTGTTATGTAAATTCTGTTTTGTGGCTTCTCTTAATTGCTTTAAATAATAACTGGATATCAGTTCAGGAGACCATTCGCGGGCCAGTACTTCGCGGGTGTTGTAAACGAATATGCGCGCTTTCTGATCGAGATTTTCTGGTTGGTCAAAAAATATATCGTCAATACTATCCGAAAAAATTACCATTTCACCATCTGAGAGGCGACCCCGGATTAATAGCTTGTGGGTTTTATCGAATGTCTGCAGTGAAATCTCGATTAGTTTAACGATCTTGTCGCGCGTGTGCTGATTATTTTCTGCCGCATATTCGAGTAATAAATGAACCGTTCTCTCCGATAACATTCGCTGTCGCCCGCCTATGTCATTAACTCCGACCATGTGTGCTTCTTCCGCGGCGATGTAATCAATAATTATAATTGACGCAGTAATCAGCATTGCTATCAATGCAAAGGTAGTTAAGTAGATACGTTGGTATTTTTTCCCTGCTGCCATATTTTTATTCTTCAAACTGTTTATTTATCCATATTATCAAACACAAGTTATCCCAACGAAAACACAAACGGTGTGATCGTTTGGGTTAAATTTTTGCCTCCCTGCCTATAATATAGGCGCTAGATAAATTATTGCCATGAATCAATGCAGGTAATGGCGGTTAGATGTAACTGAATTGTTGATAATTTGAACGTATTTTTGTCATCAGATATCGATATAAATGCCTGGAATAACTGCTTACTCGCAAGATTCGTCTGGTGCAAATACCATTTGGGGTTTAGCAATGCCTTTCATTTTGTGTTCACCAAAATAATGCATCGGGCAATCAACCTGATCAGAAAAGTCTTTTGAAACAAGGATGTTTTCGCCGATTATTTTTGTCAGTGATTCGAGCCGGGCAGTACGATTCACCGCCGGGCCCATTACAGTAAAGTCTAATCTGTCAGGTGCGCCAACATTGCCATATATCACTTCGCCGACGTTGAGCCCGACGCCAAATATAATTTCCGGTTGTGAATGACGTCGCCGGCGATGATTGAGCGCTGCCAGGGTTTGCTGGGCATCTCGGGCCGATTCGAGGGCGGCGATGCAGGCTGCTTTTTTCGTGATTTTTTTGTCGATCGGGAAAACAATCAACATTGCATCGCCAATGAACCGCAAAATCTCTCCGCCACGCGAAGTGACTGCTGCGGCGATAAATTCAAAATATTCATTGAGTAATTCCATTACCTGGTCGGTAGGGAGTGTTTCGGTGAGATGGGTAAACTCGCGTAAATCGCTAAACCATAAGGCTGCATTAATCACGTCTGCGTCCCCTCTTTTTATCATGCCGGACAGGACTTTCTGGCTTGTGCGTTTGCCGACATAGGTATCCATCAGCGATGCCGACAGATGTCGTAATGAAAACACTTCAAGAATAGGCGCGAAGTAATCGCGTAATCGCTTTAGATTTCTAACGTCACAGTTGGAGAATCCTTCGCTATTACAGGTAGCCACAATAAATATACTGCCTCGGCCAATACCAAATGAAATTGGCATTGCGTAATAGTCGGTGAAACCAGCATCAGCCAGCTCGGTATAAGCAGGGTGGGCATCCTCGGGCAAGTCGGTCAGCGATTGCCGCACGCTTTGTCGGGTCTGCTGAAGTTTTTCCATTGGACTGCCAATATACCGATCAGTCTGCAAAATATCATGGCTGGGCTGGAAAGGGACAGTGGTGTCATTCTTACGCGTCCAGGTCGCCGATATCGCAAGCACGAGAGGGTTGAGGGTGGGGAAATTCAGCATCAGTCGATCAATCGGAGCCCCTGCCTGCAGGATCTTGTGTGATAATTCTTGCACGAATCGGGTTGGATCGCTGATCAGCCGGCCTTCCCTGAACAGCCATTCGAGGATCGGCTCTAGCGACCACATCGTAGGTGGGCAATCGATCTCCATTTCTGTTTGTTCAGTCATATCTTGTCACCAGGAGTCCGGTGAGTTTAGGGTGTCGTAGCGATGGAAGGAAATTCTGGCCAAAATAGTTTTTCCGCATAAATTTAACAGGTTCTTTTTCTATAGATTGAACCTGCATTCAGGATAGGCATTTTCTACTAGGATTGCTACCAGAATGCGCGCATTATTCCGTAGTCTAAAAACCATCGACTTTACCAATGAGCGATTCACAAAGCGCAAAAATAAAAATTAAGCCGCAGGGTGCGGAGGGAGATTTAAACAGTTCCCCGCGACGGAGTGATTGGCAGGCTGCACATATTAATGTCGAAGCCCGAGAAATTCTTCATCGGGATACACAATACTTTTTGCATCAGTCTGTTTCGACACCTTGCCTGAATACCATCCGCAAGGCTGAAGGTATCTGGATCGAAGACCATGCCGGCAAACGTTACATGGATTTCCATGGTAATAACGTGCATCACATCGGCTATGGCCATCCACGCCTGATCGAAGCGATTACTCGTCAGATGCATGAATTATCATTTGCTCCGAGACGCTATGCCTGTGACGTGGCGGCGCAACTGGCGGAAAAGCTGGCGAAAATAACACCCGCTAATCTGTCAAAAACACTGTTTACCACGGGTGGCTCGGATGCGATTGAAATAGCCCTTAAAATGGCACGCGTAGCCACCGGAAGATTCAAGACCATATCCTTCTGGGATTCATTTCACGGTGCCGGTTTCGGTGCTTCTGGCATCGGTGGGGAAGAAATGTTTCGCGGTGGCCCGGTTGGTCCATTGTTACCCGGAACCGAGCACGTGCCGCCATTCGGAGACTATCGAAATGCCTGGGGTGTACGCGAGGGCAGTGCCGCGCTTTGTGCGAGCCAAATTCGCTATGTACTGGAAAAAGAAGGCGACGTTAGTGCGGTGATCGCCGAGCCTAATCGTGCCGTACCCTACATTGCGCCACCTGGCTTCTGGCAGCAGGTACGTGAGGCTTGCGATGACTACGGAGCATTATTGATCTTCGACGAAATTCCGACAGGGCTTGGCAAGACAGGCAAAATGTTTGCCTGTGACCACGATGATGTTGTGCCAGATATCCTGGTTATGGGCAAGAGCCTCGGTGGCGGCATCCTGCCTATCGCCAGTGTCGTTTGTAAACCCGAACTCGACGTGGCGCAAAATTATGCCTACGGCCATTACACGCACGAGAAAAACCCGGTCACCACCCGCGCGGCATTAACCACGATCCAGATTATCGAAGACGAAGGATTGATTGAAAATGCTGCATCGATCGGTGATTACGCACTCGATCGTTTAAATGAGTTAATGGCTAAGCATCCATTGATCGGTGATGTGCGCGGACGCGGATTCCTGTTTGGTGCAGAATTGGTGAAAGATCGGGATAGCCGTGAACCGGCAAATGATGCCGCCGACAGGGTGCTCTACAGGGCTCTCACCAGGGGACTCAGCTTCAAAACCACAATGGGCAATGTGCTGACTTTTACACCGTCATTAATCACCACACGCGAGAACATGGATTTTGCTTTGAATGTGATAGATGAATCG
>CBDUSZ010000189.1:0-6787 GCA_965370015.1 uncultured bacterium
CTGTAATTTCGCAGGCCAACTCGTACACCGAGTCGTTAAAGGTAACACGAATAATGACCACTGAAGCATTCATCGGCGAGGTTAACGAACTAGTCGGAGTCAACACTAATTCCAGCTCATCGCCTTCTTCGAACCGGTCTATGGCAGTAAACAATATACCCTTGCTACTCAGGTTGACAACGTGGCCTTCATACGACTGTTGCTCGCCCTTTTTCGAAAAGCTGAGCAGGCAATCAATTGCCATGCGTAAGAAGTCTCTTTTTTCTGCAAAATTCGCCATAGTATTTATTCGTTAAAGATTAAACGACTTGCCAAAATTAGCGACGCCAGAGTTCTTCACCGAGGCTGATACCTAAGTGATATCAAACATTGACGACTCGCCGCCCACCTGCTCTGTTATAAAGTCTATCCTGACGTGAAAACCCAGGTCGTTGGAGGCCTGATTTCGCCAGTACATTACGAACAATATTCCATTCCGAGTTCCTGCATCACATATTATATAGACCATAATTTTATTAATTGTATGACTAGATGAAGGATATATGAAAATAACCCGGGAGCTGCTCAGAACCAGCTTTACCACTATAAGCCCGTCAACTGTCCTGGTGGGGGCCTCTACCTACGGATAATATCTATCCGGGAGATGCATAATCCGGTTAATAAGCACGATATCGAATCGAAAATGCTGATCCGGGTTAAGTTTCTCGACGACTCAACAGTAGATTAAATAGGTTCGAGCGGTGGTGACAACTGATTAAACAATCGATTCATATGCTCGGCAGCCTCACGACCACTATCGGTTAATTGCCCACCGTCTGAGAGAGAGATGATATCTTTTTCGAACAATCGTTCCGCTGCTGCAACCACTGCCGGGTCGCCAGCGGCAGATATACTGATTCCTTCCGCGCTCGGATTCTGGCTAATTCGCTGAAGCAGCTTCAATTCTTCGATCAATTCGGGACCTAAATTCATTTTCCGCCTCCTTAAATATTGATTATTGGTTTTATTTTAATTATAGCCCAGGACTGGATACCAGCCGAGCCAAAATTCGAAATTACGACTGTTTCTAGGGTCTTGGGTCCTTATCTTCTTTTTCCGGCAACATCATATCGCTTCGGGAGATACCCAATGCAAGCGCCGAGGTAGTCGCAACGTAAACCGATGAATAGGTGCCGACTAGCACGCCTATAATAAGAGCCAGCGCAAACGAATGAATCACCTCACCGCCAAGAAAAAACAACGACAGCAATACCATCAAGGTAGTAAAAGAGGTCATCAAGGTACGGGATATAGTTTGGTTGATCGATATATTAATGACTTCTACTGAAGATTTTTTACGAATTTTTCGGAAATTTTCTCGCACCCGATCAAATACAACAATGGTATCGTTAAGCGAATATCCTATTACTGCCAGGATTGCGGCGAGTACGCTCAGATTAAAGTCGAGTTGTAGTAACGAAAAAATCCCCAGGGTAATGAGCACATCGTGAATCAGGGCTGCTACCGCACCCAGAGCAAAACGATATTCAAACCGCACCGATACATAAATCAAGATTGCGATCAGCGCATACAACACTGCAAGTCCGCCGTCTTCGGTAAGTTCCTCGCCAACTTGCGGACCGACAAAATCGACCCGCCGTACATCGAACCGGGAATTGCTAGCCTGGTCTAAAACTCCAATAATTTGCGAACTGAGTTCGGCTTTATCCTGATCCACTTTCGGCACCAGACGGATTAACACTTCTTTAGCGCTACCAAAATGCTGCACAATCGCGTCGCCAAAGCCACTGGCTTCGAGGGCATTGCGAATCGGCTGTAATTCGACCGACTGCTGGTATCCAATTTCAATCAAACTGCCACCGGTAAAATCGATACCGACATTGAGTTTCAGGCTTGACAGACTAACGATAGCACTTAGTATCAGGGCTGCGGACAAGATCATCGCGGGCTTACGAAAGTCCATAAAGTTGAATTCGGGAAAAAGTTTTTTAGCCATATCTATATCGCCAGCCTGGTAACCGCTTTGCGGCCATAAATCAGATTAATTATCGCCCGTGTACCGAATATAGCGGTAAACATCGAAGTGATGATTCCGATTGACAGGGTAACCGCAAATCCCTGGATAGGACCGGTGCCGAATCCAAACAGGATGATTGCGACAATCAACGTGGTGATATTGGCATCCGCGATGGTACCAAATGCCTTCTCGTAACCTCCGTAAATCGCGGCCTGTGGCGTATTGCCGAGTCGAATTTCTTCACGTATACGTTCGAATATCAACACGTTGGCATCGACCGCCATCCCCACTGTGAGCACGATACCGGCGATACCCGGCAAGGTAAGTGTGGCTTGAAACAATGACAACACTGCTATCAGCAAAACCAGGTTTAAGCTAAGCGCCAGATTCGCTACCAGTCCAAAAACCTTGTAATAAACCGCCATGAAAACCAGCACAACGATAAACCCTACCAGGACTGAGACAAATCCCTTGTCTATATTATCCTGACCCAGGCTCGGCCCTACGGTGCGTTCTTCAACTATAACCATTGGTGCGCGCAATGCACCAGCGCGTAACAGTAATGCAAGGTCGCGTGCTTCGCGGGTACTATCGAGGCCGGTAATTTCAAAACGTTTACTCAGTTGGTCACGAATGGTGGCAACGTTAATGACCTGCGTTTCGGTAGTTTTGATGCGGCGTTTTTCACCGTTTATTTCACGAAAATCAAACTTGTCTTCGATAAATACTACAGCCATCGGCTTGCCGATGTTATCGCGGGTGATTTTACTCATGCGATCAGCACCTTTTGCATTCATCGTAATGGTCACGTTAGGCGTTCCCGAGCGCGTATCTATACCCGATGCCGCACCGACGATCTGGTCACCGGTGACAATCACGCCGCGCTTTAAAAGGACCGGGGTTGCGTCGCTTCGATGATATAATTTTGCCCCGAGTGGCGCCTTACCCGATGACGCTGCGGTATTCCAGTCTGCAAAACTGCCGTACACCAGACGAAACTCCAGCGTTGCAGTAGCGCCGAGGATTTCCTTGGCGCGCACGGTGTCCTGCACTCCGGGTAACTGTACCACCACGCGATCGTCGCCCTGGCGCTGGATTACAGGCTCGGCCACACCCAATTCATTGACGCGATTTCTCAGGGTTGAAATATTTTGTTCGATGGCAGACTTCTTCTCAGCCAGCACCGCGTCTTGATTTAAGCTCAACTCTATAAACCAGCTTCGATCATCGTTCACGTGGTTGAACACAAAATCTCGATATTCATCTTCCAGTGTCAATCTGGCTGCGTCACGTTCGGTCGCGTTGCTAAAACGAATGCTGATCTTTTGTTTGCTGGCCTGCACGCTTTTATAGCGGATTTTCTCACCGCGCATAAAACTACGGATTTCTCCAGCGGAGCGTTCTAACGATTTTTCGATGGCGGAATCCATATCCACTTCCATCAGGAAGTGCACCCCACCACGCAGGTCGAGACCGAGATACATCGGTAATGCATTGAGATTAGTCAACCATTCCGGTGTCGCCGGCGCAAGATTTAACGCTACACCGTAACGCTTATCGATTTTATTTAAAATTTCACCAATCTCGGTAACAGCCCTGATTTGCTGTTCTTCAGAATCAAACCGAATGAGCAGGTAGCCTGTTTCCAGGTCGATCGATCGATAATCGACACCTTCGCTTTTGAGTAAATCGTCAACCCGTGCGAGTTCGACTTCGTCTATTAGATTAACTCGATGCGAAATTTGCACCGCCGGATCTTCACCATACAAATTCGGTGCGGCATAGACCAGGCCGAGCAGGACAACAAGGAAGAGGAGGACATACTTCCACAGTGCGTATTGATTAACCATATGAAATTACAGACCTTTGATAGTGCCCTTCGGCAACACAGTGCTCACTGCGTGGCTTTGTATTTTTACTTCAACATTATCGGCAAGCTTACAGCTTAAAAAGCTTTCTCCGACATCGGTTACTTTCGCCAGCAGACCGCCATTGGTGATAATTTCGTCACCTTTTTTCAGAGTCGCAACCATGTTTTTATGTTCCTTGGCTTTTTTCTGTTGTGGTCTGATGAGCAAAAAGTAAAAAATACCAAACATGATAACGAGGGGTAGAATTGAAGCAAAACTAAACCCACCGGATTGATCACCCGCACTTTGAGCAATCGCGTCACTAATAAAAAAACTCATGATTATTTACCTATGGTTAAATCTAGCGATGAAATAGTCGGTAACTGTCGCCAGTCAGCCCCTGAAACGGCGCGTATTATGTCACTAGCTCGTGATTGTCACAAGGTAGTATCGAAAAATGCCTGCCAGGCATAGCAAGGAGCCTCTGATTAATCCGTCGAGTGGTAAAATTGATAAAACCGACTGCAAAAATCATCGTATCGATTTGATTCTATAGCCTCGCGAATCTGGCGCATCAGATCCTGAAAATAATATAAATTATGGATCGTATTCAGACGTGCGCCAAGAATTTCCCCACATTTGTCGAGGTGCCTTAGATACGCACGTGAGTAATATCGGCAGGTGTAACAATTACATTGTGCGTCTATCGGTCGTATATCATCGCTATAGCGACTGTTGCGAATTCGCACTATGCCGGTATGCGTGTAAAGAAAGCCGGTGCGCGCATTACGCGTCGGAATCACGCAATCAAACATATCGACGCCGCGGCGTACACCTTCGATCAAATCCTCGGGCTTGCCGACACCCATCAGGTAACGTGGTTTGTCGACCGGTAGTTCGGGTAAACAGATGTCAAGAATGGCATTACGTTCATCGGCCGGTTCGCCGACCGAAAGACCGCCGATCGCATAACCGTCGAATCCGATAGCTTTTAAACCATCGGCCGACTCGCGACGTAAATCGGCATGGGTACCGCCCTGCACGATAGCAAATAATGCACCTGAACTATCACCATGCGCGGTCTTGCTACGTGCCGCCCAGCGCAAAGACAGCTGCATTGATGCACGCGCTACTTCGAGGTCGGCGGGATACGGCGTACATTCGTCGAATATCATCACAATATCTGAGCCCAGATCACGCTGTACCTGCATCGATACTTCGGGACTGAGGAAAACTTTAGATCCGTCTACCGGGGAACTGAACCGCACCCCGTCCTCACTGATGTGACGCATTTTAGCCAGGCTAAATACCTGAAATCCACCGGAATCGGTCAGTATCGGCCCCTGCCAATGCATGAAGTCGTGTAAGCCACCGTGTTTCCTGATGATCTCGGTACCAGGACGCAGCATCAGGTGAAAGGTATTTCCGAGGATAATCTGCGCCCCGATCCCGATCAATTCTTCGGGAGTCATGGCTTTTACCGTGCCATAAGTACCGACAGGCATAAATGCAGGCGTTTCGACGACGCCGCGACTAAACGTCAATCGACCTCGCCGCGCACTTCCATCGGTTTTATCTAAGCTAAATTCCATCGCATCACCCCTTCATCTTCGAGTCACAATTGACTCACTGGCTTGCCCCGAGATAAACATTGCATCGCCATAACTGAAGAATCGGTATTGTTGCCGTATCGCGTGCGCATAAGCCCGGCGAATGATATCGCTGCCGGCAAATGCACTCACCAGCATCAGCAGCGTCGATTTTGGCAAATGAAAATTGGTGATCATCGCATCGACCACTTCGAACTTGAAACCCGGTTTAATAAATAGCCTGGATTCACCGTTTAACGGCAATAAATTGCCCGTCGCAGCAGCAGTCTCGAGACTGCGTACTACGGTGGTACCGACTGCAATCACGCGCTTTCCTGCCCGCCGGGTTTCGGCCACCGCGTCACATACCCGTTGCGGCACATTAAAATACTCGGCGTGCATCAGATGATTATCGATATCATCCCCACGCACGGGCTGGAAAGTGCCTGCTCCAACATGTAGCGTGACAAAGGCGCTATTAACCCCTCCTGCAGTAAGCCGATCGATCATCCCCTGATCGAAATGCAGGCCCGCTGTTGGCGCCGCCACCGCCCCGGGAAATTCTGCGTAAACCGTTTGATAACGCTCTCGATCCTCATTTTCATCAACACGCCGGATATAAGGTGGCAAGGGTACATGACCGTATTGATCGAGCAAATCAAACCAGGACTTATCGCCCTGCTGCTGCAACACAAACAGATCGTTTTCACGCTTCAGCATGGTGCATTTTATCGCTTTTTCCAGTATCAGTTGCGTGCCTGGCCTGGGTGCTTTGCTGCAACGGATATGCGCGAGCAAGCGTCCTTCGTCAAGCACGCGCTCGACCATCACTTCGAGTTTACCGCCACTTTGTTTTTGTCCAAAAAGTCGTGCCGGGATCACCCGCGTATTATTGAATACCAGCAGATCACCGGCTTCGATAAATTCGCCAAGATCAGAAAACTGTCGGTCCGCCAGCGTTTCGTCGCGCGAGTTAACCACCAATAGGCGAGACGCACTGCGTTCAGCCAACGGTGTTTGCGCGATTAAGTGTTCAGGTAGTTGGTAATTGAAATCGCTGAGTTGCATCGGCGCCTATATGAAAAATAGCGCATCATACCGATTCTCAGAATAGGCTACCACTCGGAATTATTTTGCTTTAGAATTCGCCCCTCTTGCCGGTGTGGTGAAATTGGTATACACGATGGATTCAAAATCCATTGCCAGCGATGGCGTGGCGGTTCAAGTCCGCCCACCGGTACCAAATTTGTAGATTGTCATCAAAAAAAGGCAGCGCTTAAACCGCTGCCTTTTTTAATTCCAGTTTTAGAGATTAAGCCGCCTTTTCGCTA
>CBDUSZ010000190.1:0-6729 GCA_965370015.1 uncultured bacterium
GATCATGGAACAGCTGCAGGCGGCCTGAGAGGGCCAGGCTTTCGACTATCGGCACTTCAGATCACCACTGAAGCGACGAACTATTTTATTGGAGACGGCGCCGAGCATTTTGACGCCTCTACGGTGAACTCACTCAGTGACACAAAAAATACAGCGCGTATCCAAGAAGACGTTGTTTGGCACAGATTCAATGCTCTTTTCACACGGCCTCGGCCGGATGTTGCCGTCCGTCGTTTCAAATCTAAGAACAGGAGTCGACCCACAACCGACTCTCACCAACGCGGATGGGATACTGGCGGAGCTGGAATATAAAGGGGCTTACTAGATCGAAAACGAAGTACCGCAACCGCAGGTAGAGGTCGCATTTATCTCGACGGCTATTACAACTTCTAATCACTCTCAAATCTTCAGCAAATCCTCAGTTTATAATCAGGGTTCTTTCAGACTCCCGCACTAGGCTTCGACATTGCAGGATAACCTGCGATGACTGCAGTAACGCAGAGGAGAAAGCGAGATGATTTTTAACAAAATTCCCATTATATTGCTGGCTGCCGCGATGAGTACGTCGACAATGGTAGTCGCGGATGACGACGATGTGGAAATTTCACTTGAAGAAGCCGAGCTGTTTTTCGAACTGAATGACACCGATGGTGACCTCGGCATCCACGGCTTTGCCGACGGCGATGCTTGGAAAGAGCTGGAGATCGAAGGGCCTAACGGCCGTGAATTGATGGAGATCGACGTCAAGAGTAAATTCAAACGCCAGGGCGTGACCGAACTTTTTTTCGAAAGTGCGGAACCCTGCTTTCGCTTTGATGCAGAAGAATGCCCAAAGCCGCTCGACCCCGCAAAGTTTTTCAAGCGTTTCCCCGAGGGCGTGTATAAAATCGAAGTGGAACTACTCGACGGTGACGAATTGGAAAGCGAAGTCTACTTGTCGCATGTGATGCCGGCAGCTCCAGGTCCGGATGGTACAAAGGTTAATAACGTAAATGCAGCCGAAAACTGTGATGCGGACCTAGAAATAGTAGATCCCGCGGGAGGGGTAACCATAAGCTGGGATGCCGTTACGATGTCGCATGCCACGTTACCACCGGGTAGTGCGATCGTCGATATAGCTGATGATGTTCGATACTACGAAGTTGTCGTTGAAATTGATGAAAGCGATTTTCACCAGACCGCTATCATACCACCAGCCGAAGACGGTGAAGACAATGAATGGACCTTTTCAGAGGACTTTTTCGAATTGGCTGAAGAAGGAGTGCTAGAATCTGACGACGAAGTGGAGTGTGAGGGACCAGTTAATGGTGACAAATGCTTTGCTGAGTATAAGTATGAAATTCTGGTCAGGGTAAATAATAAAGACGATAATCCCGGAAACAAGAGCGCGATGGAAAGCTGCTTTTTAGTAGAGATAAAATAGTATGAGTAGCCTTAGCTGGCTGCATGGATCCTCTCCCCTTGGGGAGAGGACTCCCTTTTTAATATAAAGTGATCGCTATGGACACAATCAAGACTGCGGCACTCACGTTTATTGCAATTGTTGCCTGCCTGCTGCTGCTGACCCCGGAGCCGCAACAAACCGAAGCTCCTGTTCAGATTCCGGCACTGGTCAATCAAGATCATATTCAATTCGAGTCGGCTCAAGTTGTAGCGCCAAATCAGCCGGCATTGGTCGAACGCGATCAAACAAATGAAGTATTCACGATTCCCGTCCCAGAGCAAACCACCGAAGCGCCGCTGGCCTGGTACCCGGAACTAGAACAAATCAGGCTGTTGGAGAATATGCCGGTAATACACGCAATCTTCGAGCTGCAGCCGATGTTATCCAATGCAGATCCGGTGATTCGCCTGGCGGCGATTGAATCGCTGGGGGATATGACCAATCAAGCCACATTGTCGGCGCTGTCGGCGGCATTGAACGATCCCAATCCACAGCTGCGCATCGCAGCACTCGAGGCGCTGGCTTCGCAGGAAGATGCATCGGCGGTGCACAACATCGAACCCTTGCTGTTCGATCATGATCGCGAAGTCCGAGTGGCGGCCATCGAGGCACTCGCCGATCTCGAGGTTGAGACCGCGGTGCATGCTTTGGCCGGGCTGTTATCCGATCAAGATTCACTGATTCGGCATCATGCCGTGTACGCGCTGGGTGAAATCGGCGGAGAAAGCGCAATGATGTATCTATTGCAGGCGCGCTACGATCCAGACGAGAGGATCCGGGCGAACGCTGAGTCTATCTTGATCGAACTGGGTAGTTAGGAATGGATTATTTAATAGAAAACGACGCGCCGCAGCCACAGGATGGCGTTGCATTCGGATTATTGACCACGAACATCGCGCCTATTTCAGATAGTTTTTCTAGGCTAGCTAATATTGGGGGAGTACCGCCTCCGGCAAAACGCATCGTCGTGACGGGAGAAGCGTATACTGAACAGGGGTTGTAACTAGATCATGAAACTACTACTGGTAGAAGATTCGGAACGTCTGCAACGTTCGCTGTCGACAGGTCTTAAGAAACACGGTTTTGTCGTGGACCAGGCATTCGACGGCGAGCAGGCGTTAGCCTACACCGCAGTTAATCAGTATGACGCCATCATACTCGATTTGATGCTGCCCAAAATCGATGGTTTGACAGTACTCTCAACACTTCGTAGCGAAGGTAAGGACTGTCACGTCTTGATACTGTCAGCCAAAGACCAGACAGAGGATCGCGTGCGTGGTCTCGACCTGGGCGCGGACGATTACCTGGTTAAACCATTTGCCTTCAATGAACTGGTATCGCGCCTGCACGCACTCGATCGCCGACGATCTGGAGTTAAGAACCCGGTGATTGAAATCGATGGGATTAAGGTTGATTCAGTGACACGACAGGTTTTTTTCGACGACCAGCTTGTAGCGTTGACCCCCCACGAGTACCAGTTGCTTGAGTTTCTGGCACGGCGCAGAGGCAGGGTATTTTCGCACGATCAACTGATTGACCAACTATATGACGCTTGCAGCTACGTAACCCGTAATGCGGTTGAAGCGAACGTCAGCGCACTACGCAAACGGTTTAATCTGGCAGGCGCTCCCAACCTGATCAAAACCCGCCGCGGGTTTGGCTACCTGATCGAATAAACTTGTATGTACTCGATTCGCAACAAACTAAATTTCACAATCATCGCCAGCATGATCGTGGTGCTGACCATAACCGCAGGATTTCTTTATGTACGTGTCGCCGGACATGTAGAAAAAGTCTTCGATGAAGCAATGTATGACAAGGCCCAGGCCCTGATTTCGCTGACGGAACTCGACGAGGAAGGGCTCGAGTTCGACTTTGCGGAAGATGGCGTTATGCTCGAATTTCACGAACATCAAACACCTCAGTACTACCAGTTATGGGAGAAAGGGGTCGATCTGCTGATCAAGTCACCGTCGCTTGGCGAAAGTGACCTACCACGTAGCGGGGTTGAATTTGGTGGCCACCAGTTTGCTGACATGAAACTACTTGACGGCCGAGATGGACGGCTGATCGAAATAAATTTCATGCCCCGAGTCGAAGTAGAAGATGATGAGGAAGACGAAGACTACGGGGCTGTAATCCCTCCGCCTGAAGCGGTAACGATGGTGTTTGCACGGGAACGGGAAACCCTCGATGCTACGCTGTTTGCGATCGGCAGCACCATCTTCGGCGTCATCATCATCGTATTGTTAATTTCCGGTTTGATGATCTGGCGTCTCGTCGGTGCTGGCTTGTCGCCCCTGTCCTATCTCGCTAAACAGGTCAGTACAATCGACGAATCGAACTTAGACGCCAGGCTGAATCATAAAGGCGATCAAAGTATGGAGATTGCACCGATCGAGAATCAGCTAAACCGTCTGCTCGAGCGATTGCAGTCCGCGTTTGAGCGAGAGAAAAGATTTTCGGCCAACGCCGCGCACGAATTGCGAACGCCGCTATCTGAACTCAAGACCCTGGCTGAAGTTGCCAGGATTGTTCCAGACGATCGGGAACTGGTTGTTTCGTTTTTCAACGATATTGGGGAAATTTCGGGGCAGATGGAAAAAATGGTTGCCACGCTGCTTGAACTGTCACGCTCTGAGGCGGGTCTATTGCGTATCAATTCTGAGAATATCGACCTGGCCCAGTACTGTGAAGAAGTATGGCAACAAGCGGTTAATGGCCAGGAGATCAACAAATCCTTGCTTAAGCACATCCCTGAAGGTCTTGTCATCTCTACCGATCGCGAAAAGCTCGGGATGATTCTGAGCAACCTTTTTGGCAACGCGATCAGCTACAGCCCGGACAATGCCAAGATCGAAATCACTGCTAAAATCCTTAATGACAACGTTGTGCTTGAAGTCAGAAATGCGTCCATTAATTTAAAGCCCGAAGACATATTGCATATGAAAGATCGCTTCTGGCGCAAACAAACAATTCAGAGAGAAAGCGGTCATTCAGGCCTTGGACTGACCCTGGTCGAAGCACTGGCTGGGATTATGAAACTTGACGTTAACCTGCGCCTCGATAATCAGCAGACTTTTATGGTAACTATCTCGGGTTTGAATCCGTCAGTTTACTAACAAATCGCCAGATTACGATCGGCATCTAAAACTCGTAGTTAAGCTCGAAGGAAACGAAGTTACTGGTTTCGCCATCATAAACGCCATAAGCTTTTCCAGCTTCAAACTGACCGACGATTAGAACCAACTCCAGGTTGTCATAAACTTCGAGGTTAACGATCAAATCAATCTCGTTGCCTAGGTCACTGCTTAATCCGGTCGGGTCGACTTCGATAGTGACGTCACCAATTTCATCACTGCGTTCATCCTGCTCGTAATCATAGTGCATCAACGCAATCTCGACGCCTTCGTACGCCTCCCATTCAATTCCAAATGCCTGCACCACTATATTTGAAATCTCAGGCTGATACAGCGCGCCAAAGACAGCGGAATCGCCCTGTAGACCATTCTGCCGGTAAGACTCATCCCGATTGTCATCGGGATTGCTATCACCATCGCCCCGGGCCCCGCCAACGATGAAAGACCAGTCTTCTAACTGAGCCGGCGTCCAGCTCAGCAAATAACTATCGGCCTCAGCACTAACGCGGCGGCTGCCTTTTTCGATCACCTCGGCTTGGCCACCTGCTGGGTCGTCGAATTCGTAAAAAGTTTCGTCACCGCTGACCTTGGAATAATGCAGTTCGACTTCGATCTCGCCAACCTTGCCGAAATCGAACTCACCGAGGTAGCTGACTCCGCTCCAGCTTAGGTCACCGTCTGCCTCATCAAGCTCGTCAAAGTCCTCGAAGTCTCCGACATTGTGTGATTCGGAATTGTCGTCCTGATCGAGGTAATAGAAATTCAGTGACTGCTCTGTAGCAAATTCCCAGCCTAGGCTGGTAATGATGCGTCTGACACCGTCAATTTCCGGGTCGACAAAATCTTCATCGGTAGATGTTTTCCACTGCTCCTTGGCGACCCCGATCAGGGCTTCAAAATTACCATAAGCCGAATCCAGGCTAATCGCATCCAGTTCTTCGTCCCACCAGACCCACCATTCACTGGCACTGACAAATTCCCGACGACCAAGAATGAATTCAGAATTGATTTCCTCGCCAAAATATACACCCAACACCATCTGCTTGCGCTCGATGCCTTTTACCTCATCTATCTCATTAACTGGTTTAACCGTTGCGGTTTCGTCGACCAATCCAGCGACGAGAAACAAGTAAAGGTTATCGTTAACCGTATACTCGAGAGCCAGTTCGAGCTCATATTCCTCTTCGGTCAGTTTATCGACCAGTGGGTCATCGCCCAGACTTAAATTATTGATTTCACTAATGTCGAAATTAATCGTGAATGCATAGTCAAGGGCAGAATTTTCATCGGCCATAGCCGGCAAGATGCCAGGCAGGCTGCCAATTAAAATGATGGCGAAAAAGTTTCGCATGGATCGATCCTCAGTTTTTCTTCAGGTTAGCGGGCTAACATCGCCCCTGAAGTTTGAGACTCGTTTGGGCAAGTTACGACTTCGATCTGGTTTTATCCTGTCTGCTCAGAATTATTATTAAGGAAATCTACGAACCCTGAAAAAATTATAACAAACAGAAAATACTTTTTGCAAACTGAATTCACAGTGTCTTCAAACAAACCGGGTTTAACCTGGGGCCACGGGCATTATTGTATTTTTGCACGCAAAACAGGTCTTTATCGTCGATCCCAATCTTGAAGATTTCACCTTCGAGACTAATGATGGCTTCAAGTTTCTTGCCGTCATGTTTGAAGTCGCCTTCGTAGACCTTCTTGCCCCAGTATTTCTCTTTTTCGATTTCGGTAATTATGGCACCGGGAAGCATCTCGAATGACGCTCCCCGGTAGTGATTTATCAAACCTCAGTCTGCTCAGCCATTTCCAGCGCGTCATCGACCTCTATGCCCAGGTATCTATCGGTACTTTCTAGCTTGGTATATCCTAGCAATAGCTGTACAGCTCGTAGATTATTGGTTCTCCGGTATATCAACGAAGCTTTGGTCCTTCTCATGGAATGAGTGCCATAAACTGTAGGATCAAGACCGATCTGCGATACCCAGTTGTTTATGATTCGAGCATATTGGCGGGTTGAAATATGGGCTGATGATCTGAACCGGCTCTTGAACAGATAATCCTCATGATTCAGTCCTGCGTGGTTAATCCAGTTTGAAATCGATTCTCTGGTTTGTTCGGTTATTTCAAATCGCACTGGTT
>CBDUSZ010000191.1:0-6517 GCA_965370015.1 uncultured bacterium
AACAACGACTCTGGTATTGTGGGCCGATGTTTCGGCACGAACGACCACAAAAAGGTCGCTATCGGCAGTTTTATCAATTGGGTGCAGAAGCCCTTGGCATGGCCGGTGCCGATATTGAGGCCGAATTAATATTTTTGGCTGCCCGATTTTGGAAGCGGCTCGGACTGGAAGGTATCGATCTGCAGATTAACAGCCTTGGTAGCAGCGAATGTCGCAAGCAATTTCGGCAGATATTAGTTAGCTATTTTAAGGATAATTATGCGTCTCTCGATGAGGATAGCCAACGCCGGCTGGAAACTAACCCATTGCGTATACTGGACAGTAAGAATCCCGATATACAGGTAGTTATTAACAATGCGCCGCGATTGAGTGAAAGTCTGGATCAACAGTCCGCCGATCATTTTTCTGAATTGACGGAAATTCTCGATTACCAGGGGGTCTCATATACCGTCAACCCGCGACTGGTTCGGGGTCTGGATTATTACAGCCATACGGTATTTGAGTGGGTAACCGAAACACTCGGTGCGCAGGGTACGGTTTGCGCCGGCGGTCGCTACGATGGTCTGGTGGAGCAACTCGGGGGTCGCGCAAATTACGCTGCGGGCTATGCAATGGGTTGTGAGCGCCTGATCTCGATGCTAATTGATCAGAGCAAAGCGCAAACTGCAACCTGCTGTGACATTTACCTGATGATGAGGGGAGAGCACACGGTTCGTGTGGCACATAAGCTGGCAGAATCATTGCGAGATCAAATGCCACAATTGACATTGCTGGTGCATTCCGGTGGTGGCAGTTTTAAAAGTCAGATGCGCAAGGCGGATAAGTCGGGCGCGAAGATTGCCCTGATCCTGGGCGAGTCGGAGATTAACGAAAATACAGTGGGCTTAAAGTTTTTGCGTGAGAAAAAACAGCAGATCAATGTCGCCCAAAGTGATTTAGCCCTAACCCTGGCGAATATGCTCTAGTACAATTAGTTTGATGATGTTTAATAAAATATTTTGAGGTAATTATGGAAACAGACGACGAACAGGTCGAAAAACTGAAACAGTGGTGGAAAGAAAACGGGCGTTCTGTGATCGCGGGTATTGTCATCGGCGTCGGTGGGTTATTCGGCTATCGTTACTGGCTCGATCTACGCGAAGCTACCGCTGAGGCAGCATCTGCCGAATTTGTGCAAATGATGGAAGCGCTCAAGTCCGGCGACAGTGGCGGTGTTACCGAGCGGGCCGATATACTGATTTCTGAATATTCGGATACCGAGTATGCCATGCTGGCAAAATTTGCCCTGGCACGAATCCTGGTCGAAAGCGGGGATTATGATTTGGCGCAAGCCCAGCTGGAACAAATAATAGGAACCGTTGGCGATGCGCCGCTGGGCTTTCTGGCGAGGAAGCGTCTGGCATCGGTACAGTTGCAGTCGGCGCAACCGGAGCAGGCACTGGTGACACTTTCGGTGGTATTTCCCCCTGCGTTCAGCGCCGGTATTGACGAATTAAAAGGCGATATCTATGCCCGGCAGGGCAAAATCGAAGAGGCTGCTAATGCCTACCGCGAGGCTTTATCGGCAACGCCTGGACCGGCCAATGGCGAATTTGTACAGCAGAAACTTGACGATCTGGGAGCCACCGGCTAGTGCGCTATCAGGCACCAATATTAGCGCTTATTGCGTCGCTATTTCTGCTGTCTTGCAGTAGCAAGGATAATGCTGAGCCGCCGTCACCGCTCATCGACATTGAGCAACGCTTGCCTGTGTCGGTTGCCTGGAAAACCAATACCGGTGCCGGGATCGAAACCGCTTCTTATAATATGCGACCCCTGCTGGTGCAAAATCAGATATTCAGCGTTAATACCGAAGGGTTGGTAAAAAGCATCAACACGGAAAGTGGCAAGGTGAACTGGAGTGCTGAGACTGGAGTGGCGGCTATTAGCGGGCTTGCAGGCACCACCGAAGTTATCCTTGCCAGCTCGCGAAATGGTGATCTGAACGCCTATAATATTCTTCTGGATGGCCTGGAGTTACGCTGGTCTACCCGGTTAAAAGGCGAAATACGAACGCAGCCGCTAATCGCCGATGCGCAGGTATTCGTGCGAACAGTGGATGGTAAGTTATCTGCTTTATCACTCAGTGACGGGAGCATTCAGTGGACAGTAACGCGTCGAGTGCCGGCATTGTCCCTTACTGGTAATAGCCAGCCGCTGATACGGGGTGGACTGGTTATAGCCGGGTTTGATGATGGCAAGATATCCGCCTTTAATCGCGTAGACGGGCGGACCATCTGGGAGGCCACGGTTAGTCAACCGACCGGACGTACAGAAATCGAGCGACTGGTCGACATTGATGGCCAGTTTATTATCGAGGACGGCATTATTTACGTAAGCTCCTACCAGGGAAAACTCGCAGCGATCCAGGCGATCGACGGTAACCTGCTATGGTCACGTAAGTTTTCCAGTTATCAGACCATAGTGGCTGATGAGGATGCGCTTTATCTCAGTGGCGATAATAGCCATATCTGGTCTATCGATCGGCGTACTGGCAGTGCATTCTGGAAACAGGAAGCGTTACATGCGCGTAAAATCACCGCGCCTTTGCTAACAGGGGACAAATTGGTGGTTGCTGATCTGGAGGGATACGTGCACTGGCTAGATAAATCGGATGGCACTATCAGGGGACGTATACGGCCGACTAAATCGCGCCATATTGCGCAGCCATTGGGATGGGGTGATAAAATCATGGTGATCGATAGCGAAGGTATCCTGTCTTCGCTATTTCTAAAAGCACCATAGCCGTGCTCTGTCGATGTGATAAAGACAGGGCACTAGAGCACCTAAAGGCATCCAGTTAATGATCCCGGTAATCGCATTGATCGGCCGACCCAACGTGGGTAAATCGACTTTATTTAACATTTTAACCAATACCCGTGACGCAATTGTTGCCAACGAACCTGGGCTGACACGTGACCGCCAATATGGCATTGGCCGGCGTGGAGAAAAAAAATTCATCGTTGTGGATACCGGTGGCCTGAGTGGTGTAAAACAAAACCTGGATGAACTGATGGCACGTCAAACACTGTTGGCACTCGAAGAGGCTGATCAGGTGCTATTCATGGTCGATGCCCAGGACGGCCTCACCAGCGGTGACGAAACGATCGCCGATTTAGTGCGTAAATCAGGAAAGCCAACCAGTGTGATAATTAATAAGGTCGATGGCATTGATCCAGTTCAGGCGCAGGCGGATTTTTATGCGCTCGGGTTTGCACAGGTTCATTTAATTTCCTCAGCGCACCGCAAGGGTATCAATCCGATGCTGAATGCGGTAATGGATGAATATCCGCAGGAGCAGCCTGATAGTGTCAAAATCGAAGGGCCCACGGTCGCTGTAATCGGACGTCCCAATGTCGGCAAATCGACCTTAATCAACCGCCTGGCGGGCGAGGAGCGAGTGGTAACATACGATCAACCCGGCACCACCAGAGATACAATTTCAGTGCCTTTTGAGCGGCGCGGTAAGCATTACACACTGATCGATACGGCGGGTGTGCGTAAGCGTGGCAAGGTGCAGGAAGTGATTGAAAAATTTAGTGCGATCAAGGCGCTCGAAGCAATCGAAAATGCCAATGTGGTGATACTCGTCATCGATGCGCGCGATGGCTTGACCGATCAGGACTTGACCCTGTTGGGTTTTGCTATTAAAAGTGGGCGCGCGCTGGTAATCGCGGTTAATAAGTGGGATGGTCTAGAGCCCGAGCAACGGGATTACAACAAAAAAACCTTGTTACGTAGATTGTCCTTCGCCTCATTTGCAGCCCAACACTATATTTCAGCATTACATGGCACCGGTGTTGGCGAGATGATGGTATCGATCGATCAGGCCTATGCCTCGGCCTTCAGAGATATCAACACGCGCTACCTGACCGACTTGCTGGAAGAAGCTGTATTCAAGCACAATCCGCCGCTGCATAATGGCAGGAGAATCAAACTTCGATATGCACATCAAGGTGGTCGAAACCCACCTGTTATCATCATACATGGTAGTAGAACGGAACATTTGCCCGCGGCCTATGAACGTTATCTGATGAGTTTTTTTATTACTAAGCTAAAACTAAAAGGTACCCCGGTTCGAATCGAACTGAAGTCGGGGGTTAACCCATATGCACAACATAAAAGTAATAAGAGCAATAGACCGCAGAAAAATAAGAAACGATTGATTAAACACGCAAAAAAGAAGCCCTGAGCACCACTTCAGTTGATATTTCAGCTGCTTGAATGCATGGATGTTTGGCTTTTATTGCTAAAACCCACTTAAAATCGGCTAAAAAAAGCGATAAATGTTGAATATGGGCTGAAATTCGGCATAAATAATGGAATTTGACAAGATATTACCTAAACTTCAAGCTATGGGAATACGTAGGATTCTGATCACTAACACCAAGGGTGGCTGTGGAAAAACAACCATTGCGACGAATATTGCTTCGCATTATGCCAGCCAGGGGTTGAATGTAAGATTATTTGACCACGATAATCAAGGCTCATCCCTGTCCTGGGTGAATCGTCGTTCGCAAGAATTTAATCTTATCCATGGCGTCGATGCCTCGAAAAATTTCGACCACCGACTTACGCGTTCCTGGCAATTACGTGTACCATCGGAAACTGATGTAGCTGTGATAGATTCACCAGCGGGTGTCGATATATCAGAACTCGCCGCACTGTTTCAGCAAAATGATTCGGTACTCATTCCGGTGTTGCCTTCGCCGATAGATATTCACGCTACCGCGCACTTTATCAAAGAGTTGCTAATCACCGGCAAAGTGCGTAAGCAAATGGTTCGACTCGCGGTTATTGCAAACAGGGTTCGGAAAAATACTATCATGTACCACTCGCTGGAAAGATTTTTATTTACCCTGAAGATTCCTTTTATTTCCAGTCTGCGCGATACCCAGTTATATGCGAAAGCGATGGAGTTGGGTGTCGGGGTTCAGGAAATTAAATCAACGCGCAATAAAACCGACAAGCTAGAATGGGCACCAATCATTCGTTGGCTGGAAACACCGGCGATAGAGGAAACTGCCGAAGTACGACCACTGTTTTCACAGTGGAATGGTTAGGCTACTAATCAATCCACAGCACCGAAAGATAAAGTAGTCACAAAGCTCAAATAATTAGATCTCCCAGGCGTTAATTCTAATGCCGCTGTGATATTATCCACGCCTCTTTTGATACAAATTATTACTATGAAAATCTTCAGGATAATTGTTATCGGGCTCGCCTGCGGCGGATTTATAAATCACCTGCAGGCCAACGATTTTGAGGTCGCGCTTAGTTCTGAAACAGCGCAGTTTACCTTCCGTTCAGATTCAAGCCTGATCGGATGGGGTGGTGCGGATCTTGGGTTTAGCTTGTTTTACAACGAAGCGGACGATGTACTTGGTCAAATGAGCCTGATGCAATCCAGGCCACCTTCTCAGCAAAACCCACTCACATTCGGCGTCGGGGTAAAAGTTTATTTAGGTCAGCTCGATCTGCCAGACGAGACGGTGTTGGCGCTTGGGATTGGCGGTGAAATCCGTTATACCCTCGCCGGGGTGACGCCGATGGCTTTCTATCTGAGCGGTCATATCGCACCCAGCATTACCAGCTTCTCCGATACCGAGGAGATCAGGGAGTATCAACTCGGTTTGCAGATAGAAGTGTTACCTCAGACAATTGCTTTCATCGGCATCAGGGATATTGAAATAGATACTGTTAACTTTAGCGATTATGAGCTTGACGATGACGAAGTGCATGTCGGTGTGCGCCTGACATTTTAAACTTAATAAGTAGTACCTGTAGGGCCGAATTTATTCGGCCGCACAAGCATAATTGGCTGAATGAATTCAGCCCTACAGACCAATTGCTGTAGGGTCGCCCGTTCGACCAATAACCCTTCTTTAGTACCTAGGGCAGAAATAACGCTGGGTCTACCCAGGCACCGTTGAGTCCAAGGCTCCAGTGCAGATGTGGACCAGTAACACGGCCGGTTGCACCTACCTTGCCGATGATATCGCCTTTATTAATTTGTTGGCCCAGTGTGACGTTGATTTCGCTCAGGTGGGCGAATAGCGAGATCATGCCCTGCCCGTGATCCAGGTATATTAAATTCCCACTAAAGAAAAAATCCCCTATTTCGATGACCTTACCTTTGCCTGGTGCGATAACCGGGATACCCTCGTCTGCGGCGATATCCATTCCACTGTGTGGTCGCCTGGCTTCGCCGTTGAAAATGCGCCGACGCCCGAAACTGCCGGTCATTATTCCGGCCACTGGTTGCACAAGATCGACATCAACAGCTGATTTCGAGTAGTGCCCCTTAGCTTTTTTCTGGCGTTTTTGTTCCGCCCAAATCCGATCCATGTCGCTGGCGTAAGGATTAACTTTTCGCTTATCCTCGATATTGATACGTTGCGTCGAATATTTTTTATCTGTCACGCGAAAGAATTTTTTTTGTAACGCAATCTCATCACCCCAGCGCCCGCTAATAAAA
>CBDUSZ010000192.1:0-6482 GCA_965370015.1 uncultured bacterium
GAATGATATTCGAGAAGTCATTCAACTATATATTGATGGTTCCAATGGCGATGTTGAGAAACTAGAGAATGTATTCCATCCCAATGCCCGAATGTTTGGTCACATTGGTGATAGCCCATATGGAAGTGGCCCCATCACTGAGTTCATTTCGTGGATCGGGGAGAATCCGGGGAACGCCGGGCCGAATTATGAGGCCATCATTCGCACAATCGATGTTTCAGGTGATGCAGGTGTAGCGGTACTAGTCGAAACTGATTACATTGGCCATGACTTCGTGGATTATTTTTCTGTCGCAAGAATTGATGGGGAATGGAAGATCACAAACAAAACCTATGCGGAGATGGGCGTCACCGCAACGGCGAACTGAATGATAGGCTTCAAGTTTTTTATTGTGACCAGATTGCTGCCGAACAAGCAAATGCAATCGGATGCGACCAAGGCCGCGCCGCTAATTTAATCGCCAGGTGTAATCACGAGGGGCAATATGAATAAAAATTCAGGAACAAAGGAACTTGGCAGGATAGAAAAAAGGGCCATTGAAGCTCTAGCTATTGCTCCAGTTATTAAAGAGATGTCCAAACGAATAGGCAAGAACGAAGCCTTATCAATATTGAAAGAATCCAATCAGAAAGAAGCGTTTCAGCGTGGACAAGATTTGAGGGAGTCAGAGGGGCAAAATGGAATAGAGGAACTGGTAAATGATGTGGCCAGTTGGGGAGATGGAGGGGTTATGGAAATGGAAGTTATAGAAAAAAGTTCAACGACATATTTTTTTAACGTCACTAGTTGCCCTTACTATGAGAAATACAAAGAATTAGGGTTAGAAGAATATGGCGTAGAGTTATCCTGCTGCCGCGACGAACCTTTCGCCCGAGGTTTTAATTCTCAACTTAAATTAATACGGTCTAAAACCATTATGGAAGGCGCTGAGTACTGTGATTTTCGGTATTATTTAGAATCAAAGTAAATTGGTGGCAGCAAACACATAACTAAGAAATCAATGGGGTCAGTCTCGATTGATTTTGATTGGTGAACGAGGGGTGCACAGAGTCAGGTCTTTGAATTATGATTTTAGGTCTAAGTTCTATTGTGTCCCCAGAATTTGTGGTCCAGGCGGTAAGATCGACTTTCCGGCAAATTATATCGTTGCATAAGTCCCAATACGGGACTATGATGCAGTTATGCGCATTATTGCTGTTTCGACGCTGAAAACGTATTGGTCAAGCTCGCCCGCTTACTCCGATGTAATTGAACCTGGAATGGCATGGTATCGAGAAGTATTGAAAGCCGACTGGGCTACGCCGAACGAGGTCAAGGCTCAGTTCTCTAGCGCCAGCATCCTTAAAGACGGGCGTGTTGTGTTCAACATTGCCGGCAACAAGTATCGTTTGGTCGTATGGATTAATTACCCTTATCGCATTGTGTATGTCCGATTCTTCGGAACACACAAGCAGTACGACAAAATTGATGCACAGACAATATGAGGTGATTTATGGAAATTCGTCCTATTAAAACCGAAGCTGATTATCGGACAACCCTTAAGGAAATCGAGTCGCGCATGTCGGCTGAAGCCGATACCCCCGAAGGTGATTACCTGGACGTCTTAGTTACGCTAGTTGAAGCGTATGAGCGAGTCCACTATCCGATTGATTTCCCCGATCCAATTGAAGCCATCAAATTCCGCATGGAGCAACAGGGTCTTACGGTGGATGATCTTGTCCCCGTAATTGGTCGAAAAAATCGTGTCTACGAAATTCTGGCTCGTAAGCGCCCATTGACACTTCGAATGATCGAGGGGCTTCACGAGGTTTTCTCAATACCGGCCGAAAGTCTTCTTAAGCATACTTCCGAGCATAGTAGCCATGCCGCGCAGTAAGAGTTGGCCCCTACATTTCCGTGGGTGGTACGGCACCGGTGGATTCAGAAGGAAAAACCGTTGGCGTTGGTGATCCTGCTGCGCAGGCAAGGAGATGTCTCGAAATAATTAAACAAGCGTTAGAAAAAGCGGGATCGGGAATGGAGGATGTTGTCCGAACGCGGGTCCTGCTTACTAATATTAGCGACTGGAAAAAAGTTATCGAGGTCAGGGCTGAATATTTTAAGGACATCAGGCCGGTGGATACGATCATGCAGGTAACCAGGTTCGTCAATTCGGAATGGCTGGTTGAGTTTGAAGCCGATGCCGTTGTTTCCGATGGAACAGAACCCGAAACAGTCGGGCCATAATAAAGAAACCAGAGGTAGGTGTTTGGTTTGTGTCTCACAATCTGGGAGTCCTATGACTTTAAAATTTCGTCAAGCAACAGAAACTGATATTTCGGATCTGGTCAATCTGCTCGCAGATGATGAGCTGGGAACCACAAGAGAGGATATCTCCGTACCCCTGAATCAAAACTATATCGACGCATTTCACAGCATCGAGAAAGACCCTAACAACGAGTTAACCGTTGCCGAATGTAATGGCAAGTTAGTTGGAATGCTACAGCTGACCTTCATTCCCTATTTAACTCACACCGGTTCGTGGCGTTGCCTGATTGAGGGTGTAAGAATAGCCAGGATTTGCCGTGGGAAGGGGTTAGGCGAAAAAATTATCAGGTGGGCGATCCAGCGTGCGCAGGAAAAGAATTGTAGTATTGTGCAGCTCACATCTGATAAACAACGCCCGGATGCCTTGCGATTCTACGAGTCACTGGGGTTCCAGGCTACTCATGAGGGTTACAAGCTGAAATTACCGGGCACTACCCATATTGAAGCGTCATAGACGAGCAACGTAAACAGGGGTAGGTCTTTGAATTATGTTTTTCTTGGGCTAACTTTACTGATCCATCTATCTTATGCTGATACGGGGCATTATGTGCCTGTGCTCTTTTCTTCAATTGAGGTAAACTTTACCCATGAATTTAAACTATACAGCAGTAGTTAAAAATCAGGACGACTGGTGGATTGGGTGGATTGAAGAGGTACCTGGAGTGAATTGCCAGGAATCTTCCAAAGAGGCTCTTCTTGAATCTTTATCAGTGACGCTACGAGAGGCACTTGAATTCAATCGCGATGATGCAATTAACGCTGCTGGTGATGAATTCGAGGAATTGAAAATAGCCTTATGAAACGACGCGACCTGATTCGACATCTCGAATCTCATGGTTGCGAATTGCTCAGGGAAGGAGGCAGACATTCCTGGTGGCAAAATCCCTCCCTAAATAAGCGGTCAGCAGTTCCGCGCCATCGTGAAGTAAATGATCACTTAGCCCGCAAGATATAGTGACCTTGGGGTTATTAAGCCGTGATATACCTAATAATGGGTCTAAAGCGCGCAGGTTCACTCCGTACCCTTTTAAGCCCCTATTCAGACTGTTGTGTGTAAAAAGAGCGCTTGAATGTAGTATCAATAGTGATACCATAAATAAATGAGTGGCATAGCTAACATCTTGAAAGATATGAAAGCAAACCCCATAAGGGGTTCGTTTCAATGATCTTCAAAAGGTTTGCTTACATTATTTCGGAAAACCACGCCAGAGCGGTAGTAGTCATTGCATCTATAAAACGCCATGGCCTGGGGACCCACGCGTAAATATTCAAAACCACAAAGGCAAAGCTAAGCCCTACCAGGTCAGGCAGGTATTACTTGCCATTGAAAAAATCGAGGTGCAACATGGTTCTTGAAAGTGATAAATATACATACCGCATATTGTGGTCTGATGAAGATGAAGAGTTTATAGGCTTGTGTGCTGAATTCCCAAGCCTTAGCTGGCTTGCATCTACTTCTGAAAAAGCATTAAAAGGCATTCGTTCTGTCGTTAAAGATTGCATTTCAGATATGAATAAAGGCAAAGAAGAATTACCTTTACCTTTATCAACTCGTAAATTTAGTGGTAAATTCATGGTTCGAGTTCCACCTGAGGTGCATCGTCATCTTGCTATTGAAGCTGCCGAATCGGGTGTAAGTTTAAACCGTATCGCTAGTGCAAAACTTGCGCATTAATCTGGAAAAGGGGACGGAGGGATTATTTATTGAGCAGCTATCCCTCCGTCCCCTTTAAGCCGGTTTCCGATGGCTGAGACTTCGGCTGAAGCCGAAGCCGGGCAGCGCGGTGACTCCCGAAGAAGTGGCCGAGGTGATTGCCTTCCTGGCATCCGAAGAATCCAGCGGCGTCGACGGCGAGGCGATTACCGTGGCTCCTGGAGGCAGCTGATGAAAATGATAAAAATCAATCGAGACTGACCCCATTGATCTTGCGAACTGCACATTTTGAACTGCATACCGCTGTACTCCTTTTTGGAGCTTCCGGTCTATTCGGAAAATTAATCACGGCCAGCCCGGTCACCATCGTTTTCGGTCGAACCGTGGTTGCTGCCGTGGCAATTTTCATCGGCTTAAAGCTTTGCCACAACCGGCTCTCCACATCTTCACATAAATCCCTGTTTTTGATGGTGCTTTCCGGGCTGGTGCTTGCGTTGCACTGGGTTACATTTTTCCATGCCATACAATCTTCGACTGTAGCGATCGGGCTGGTTGGTTTTGCCACGTTTCCGGTGTTTGTTACCTTTCTTGAACCAGTGCTTTACGGCCAAAAAATTCGCAGAGTCGACATTATAAGTGCCATGCTGGTTGTGGTTGGACTGCTGCTTGTGGCTCCAGGCTTCGACTTATCAGACTCGGGAACCGTTGGATTATTGTGGGCAGTTTTATCCGGGGCACTGTTTGCTATTCTGACATTGATAAATCGGCACCTGGTTGAGACAAACTCCGCCATTGTCGTGGCCTTTTATCAACACGGGGCTGCCGCACTTGGCCTGTTACCATTTGTGATTATTTTTGGAGCAACAGCAGATTCCAGTGACATCTGGTTGCTACTTGTTTTAGGCGTGGTCTGCACCGCGTTACCGCATACTCTTTTCATAAAATCCATGGCGGTTCTAAAGGCTCAATTAGTCAGCGTTGTGGCAGGACTAGAGCCGGTTTATGGCATTGTGTTTGCAGTTTTACTGCTGGGAGAAGTGCCTGGAATTAAAACAATTTCTGGCGCGGCGATTGTTTTCGGGGCGGTAATATTGGCGATGAATGCGCATTCGGTTTCAACCGCGGCAATGCCAGATAAAAACGATCACCCTGACGCATGATAATGTTGATAAAGATAGCAACCGGGCGCGACCAGGCGAGCATCAATTCTTGAATCGCCAATTTGGCTGCTAGCCGATTAAATACTGCATGCCGTAAAGCGTCAACATCCCGGCCAGTACTGCGCCGATGACACTGTTGAATTTAATCCCAATGACGAACGCGGCCAGCGCGGCTACGAGTCGCGCCGGGTCGGGTTCGCCGCCGGTGGCATCGGGCCAGATGTCAATGGCGTGATTAGCGCCGGCATCACCGCGACTGCTACATAGCGCAGGTGGCGCAGGCACCACTCGGGCAGGTTGCGTCCACCGATTAAACCGAGGAACGAAAAGCGTAGCAAAAAACTACCGATACCGAGGCTGACGATGACGATCCAGAGCGTTGTCGTATTTATCATCATGTTTGCCGCCTTGCTAGCCACTGCTCGGTTTGAGCACCAGCCATCATCGCCAAAATCGCCGCAATGAGTAACCAGAGGTTGTAGGGCATCCAGGCCAGTAGTAGCGCGACCAAAATCGAAACCATGGCTGCTACCAGGTGTGGAAAGCTACGCATCATCGGCGCAATAATAGAGATAAAGCAAATCGGGATGGCAAAATCGAGCGAGTACTCCTTCGGGATCGATTCCCCGACCAGTGCGCCGAGCAGCGTGAAGCTATACCAGAACGGTACGATAGAACTCGCGCAGCCGAAAAAATAAGCCGCTTTCATCGGCAGCGACCAGTCTGGATGTTGTTCAAACTTTTTGATCGATACCGCGAAGGTTTGATCGACCATCAAGTAAGCGGTAATTGCGCGTATGCCAAGTGGGGATTTACCCAGGTGGGGAACCAGCGCCGCGGAATACATCGCCATGCGCAAATTGACCGCCAGGGCGGCAATAATAACAATGATGGTAGGTGCCTGTTCTTCAAGCAATGCCAGCGCGGTGAACTGAGCGGCCCCGGCAATCACCAGTACCGTCATCGTCATGGTTTCCAGCAGATCGAGGCCTGCTTCGGTAGCGATCACGCCAAACAAAAGTGCGAAAGGGGCGACCACCAGAATGAATGGACTACAGTCGCGAAAACCGCTCCAAAAGGCGGATCTGGATTCAGGCATGGGCAATATATTCAGTTGATAAAGTGCGACAAACGGAAGGCATTATCGCTACCGCGGAGGGTAAGGCAAACCAGTGCCAAATTGCAATCGCCGGTTTAACCAGATTAACGAATGTCTGGTTTATATTTGTAGGGAGCAATTTGGATGGCTAATATTGAGCCACCAAGTCTATTCAACAAACATGAAAAGCCCGTCGTGCCGGCCTCCGAGCCGGTACCCATTGAACAGTGTTTACTGATTATTATGGAGTCTCCGCCTAATG
>CBDUSZ010000193.1:0-6480 GCA_965370015.1 uncultured bacterium
CCTTTTTGTGGTCGTTCGTGCCGAAACATCGGCCCACAATACCAGAGTCGTTGTTGCTGATCGTTGAGCAATCCATGCTCCAGCCCGGCCCTCACGACACTGGCTGTATTTTCCGGACGCAGGCTCAAACTATCGCCGTTGCGGTCTGTAAAGCTGTACATTTCCTTTTCGACTATATCCGTAACTTCACCAATCGAACGACTAAACAATGCGCTCTTTTCAACGATTGGAGTTCGAATCTGCTGGTAACCGTAGGATTCAACCAGGGACCGGTAGGTGTCCTCCAACTGGTTCCAGACAGGCATGTCGGCCGGCAGAATGTCGTGCATTCCGCGTATGACCTGAATTAGATTACTCATGAGCTTTTACGAAGGGAATCAAAACCGGAAAATAGCTAAAAATGGAACAGGTATTAAACATCTGTTATGCGAATGATATTATAGACTGAAAAGCAGTGTCAGTCTTGCCGCCCTGGTTAAATATCTGCACTAGCTGCTGCCTATTTTTAACCTTGCAGTATTGTTATCGCGGATGCGACTCGATATATCAATCGCCTCATTGTTGAAGATCAATTCGACGCCATGGCCATTGCCGAGGAAAACTGCAAATGGCGCCTGGCCGATCAGATTCAATTTCTGTTCAGCACGCAGCAATTCGTAGACCAGGCGATGACCGTTGGCATCTTCGACATCAACCCAGGTATCGGCATGGATAATAATCTTGAGCTGCTCAGATCCCGTCGGCGCCGTGCGTGAAACTTCTTCAGAGGAAACCTCAAGATCCATCACTTCCGTTTCTTGCGGAACTACTTCCATTATATTTTGCTCAGCCAACTCAAGGTTAACCGCTTGTTGAATATTTGCTATTACGGTCAAATCGGTTGCCACGGGTTTTTCCACCGGTAATGGCGGGGGTTGAATATCAGCAGTCTCGATCAAGGTGGTTTCCGCGGCCGTTTCAACTTTACTATCCGCGATATCACTGGTCACTCCAGGTTGCTGTACGGAATCGCTTAACCCGGCATCCAGGGAAAACACGTCCGTCTTTATTTGATATTGGTTCCACCACCAGACTGCTAATAAAGCCAGCAGTCCAATAACCACCAGAGAGGTAGCCCACTTGATACGGGCATCGTCTGAGGATATTTCAGGGGCCAGGTTACTGGTTGAACTGATTGGTGGATCTTCGTCGGAATAATAATTCAGATATTGCTGAATCATTTCGTCTTCGTCTAGAGAGACAATTCTGGCATACGCCCTTAAATATCCCTTGACGAATATGGGTGCGGTAATATCGTCAAAATTATTTTCTTCTATCGACTCAAGAATGCCAACACTCAGATGCATGCGCATAGCAACATCTTCTATCGACAGACCTTGTTCGATTCGTTCGGCCTTTAAACGCTCCCCTGGCCCTATGCTCTGGCGACTGCCGGGGTCTTCCTGAGTGATATCTGATGGCGTCATAATTATTGTATCGCTAACCAGGATTTATATTCGTCTGAATCGGGAAAGCTGGCCTGTAATTTGTCGGATAGCTCATCCACGTTTTGATTTTTATTCAGCTCCAGCTCCGCCCTAATAGACAACCAGAGACTTTTAGCGCTGGGTGTTGCAACCAGATGATAGCGATCAATATAAAGCTTGGCATTTTTATAGTTTTGATCCTCAAAAGCGACCTTTCCCATGGTGACTAGCGCAACTGCAAAATTACTATTAGCAGCCAGCGCCTTGCGTAAATAATCGATAGCTTTCTCTTTTTTATCGATCTTTAGCAAACACAGGGCTGCATTGGTATAGGCAAATTCCGGGGTTTGATACAGCGGGTTTTTAAGAGCGCGCAAAAAATAGGTTTCAGACTCGGCTTCGCGGTTGTTGCGGCATAAAAATGCGCCATAATTATTTGCCGCCAGTGAATCTTTCGGATCCAGCAGGGTAGCTTTTTTATAATGGTAGGCTGCCTTGTCTTTGACCTGCAGACGATCCTGCAGGATTGCATAGGCATTATGCGCGGCGGCCGATTTTGGATTAAAATCTAGCGCCTTGAGCAGTTTCTCGTTTGCCAGTTCAAGTTTGTTTTGCTGCAGGTAGCCTATGCCCAACTGCACGTTGATGGCACTCGCTTTTTCAAGATCGGAAGGCCGATTGTCAACCGTAACACAGGCCGACAGTAGCGGTATTAATAAACACAACAGGCGCATTCTAGCGTGCATGGAATACTCCGGAAACTTCGCTTAAGCTTAATTGATATTTCTGACTTCTACGACTCCTGTCTTTGAAGTGACCGACCAACTGACCGCAGGCGGCATCTATATCCTCACCCCTGGCGCGGCGCGTCACGGTGATGATACCCTTGCTCGACATATACTCCCGAAACCGATCGATGGTCAGCTTGTCTGAACACTGGTAAATCGCATGCGGGTAGGGGTTGAATGGAATCAGGTTCAATTTGCAGGGAATATCACCAATCAGCTTTGCCAGCTGTCTGGCATGTTCGAGGCTGTCGTTGACGCCATCGAGCATCACATATTCAAAGGTTATCTTACGACTCTTGTAACCGTCAATATAGGCGCGACAAGCCTTCAGTAATTCACTGATTGGATATTTCCGATTGATTGGCACCAACTGCTCGCGCAAGGCATCATTAGGGGCATGCAATGAAACCGCGAGACTGACATCGGTGGCTTGTCGCAGCTTTTCCATCGCTGGCACCACGCCGGCGGTGCTGATCGTCACGCGCCGTTTGCTCAGGGCATAGGCGTAATCATCACACATCATATCGACTGCGGTCATCACCGCGTCAAAATTCATCAATGGTTCACCCATCCCCATCATCACCACATTAGTAACACCCTGCGCCTTACCTTCACGGAGAAGACTGTGATGGGCGAGATGCAATTGCGCGATAATCTCCGCGGTAGTCAAATTGCGATTGAACCCCTGTTTCCCGGTAGAACAAAAACTGCAGTTCAAGGTGCAGCCCACCTGTGATGAAATACACAATGTTGTGCGTGACTTTTCGGGTATCAGAACGCTCTCGATCGCATTCTCAGCACCATCGACAGTCAGCATCCACTTCCTGGTTCCGTCTTTAGATCGCTGTGTAGCACTTATACGTGGAAATTCAATACAGGCTTTATCACTGAGCACCTCGCGCAACGATTTAGACATGTCGGTCATTAGCGCAAAATCGGTAACCCCGCGCTGATGAACCCACTGCATCAACTGCTTCGAACGAAATGGTTTTTCACCCATATCAACAAAAAAACCTTCCAGGCCGGCACGGTTCAGATTGAGCAAGTTAATCTTTTCAGTATTGGACATTGGGTCTCAAAACGAATGAATGCAAGATGCTTTCCAGGCAGGGCTTTGTTAGAAATACTATGACCTTGGCGCCCTTTTATAACCTGAATTCGATAGTTTCGGTTAACTGGTGGATTTTACGCACTATTGACACCAAGTAGAAGCCAAAAGCGGGGAAATATTGCTCAGGAAGGGCAATTCAGCCAACAACAACACCTCAAAACAGGTTGTTCGCACTCGATGCTTCTATATAATTCGATTTTCTTCAACTTTACTGCCAGCAATATAACCTCATGCTTTTCAAAGAATCACGTGGAAACGATGGACTTCATGCCGAATTGGTCACGTTTTCTGATGCCATTCTCTCTCCTATAGCATCATTCGGTGGTATCTATTGCCCTGAATCTTTGCCCGGAATCGATCTGGTTTTTCTCGAACAGCAGTTGCACAAACCCTATAAATCACTGGCGCTGGCCTTAATCGCTCTGTTTGATATAGATATTGATTCGAGCGTCCTGCAACAAGCCGTGGATTTGTACGATCGGTTTGACGATGCGGACAATCCGGTGCCACTGGTCAAAGTGCGCGATAAACTTTTTATCAGCGAGCTTTATCATGGACCTACTCGCGCTTTCAAGGATATCGCGCTGCAACCGTTCGGGGTGGTTTTATCTGCACTGGCACAGCAGCGCAACCAGCAGTATCTCATCCTCGCAGCAACCAGTGGCGATACCGGTCCGGCGGCGCTGGAAACTTTTAAAGATCGTGACAATATTCGTCTTGTTTGTCTTTACCCTGAAGCCGGCACCTCCGACGTCCAGCGCTTACAAATGATCACCGAATGCGCCAGTAATTTGCTCGTAATCGGTATCGATGGAAATTTCGACGATGCACAGTCGGCGTTAAAATCAATGCTCGGATCCGTTTCCTTCAAGCAACAGCTGGCAGATAACGGCATCGCCTTGTCGACTGCCAATTCGGTCAACTTCGGCCGCATTCTGTTTCAAATTGTGTACCACCTACACTCGTACCTTGATCTGGTGCGACAGCAGGAAATTTCACTCGGTGACAAGGTATATCTTAATGTTCCCAGTGGTAATTTCGGTAACGCTCTAGGTGCTTACTACGCCCGTAAAATGGGCTTGCCGGTAGAACGCATTGTGATTTCGTCAAATGCTAATAATGTATTGACCGAGTGGATCAATACCGGCCGCTACCAAATAGCCGATAAGTCATTAGTTACCACCACCTCACCGGCGATGGATATTCTCAAATCGTCTAATGTTGAGCGCATATTATTTGACCTGTTTGGGCAACAACGTACTCGTGATCTGATGCAACAACTCGATGAGCAGGGTTGCTATCAACTTGAGGTCGACGAAATTGTCCGGATTCAGGCTATATTTAGAGCAGATTTCTGCTCTGACGATGAAGGTAAAGCTTACATTCGACAGGCATTTGATGACGGCTACCTGATGGACCCCCATACCGCCACCTGTTTTAAGTCGTGGGAGTCACTGCCATCGGATTCTCTTGCCACCATTGTTTATTCCACCGCGGAGTGGACCAAGTTTTCACCGATCATCGACGCTGCGATTACCGGTGAAAACAATCGCACCGATCAACAGGCCATCAACTCAATTGCACATGCCGCCAATGTTGAAATACCTGCGGTGATTAGCGCTCTTTTTGATAAACCGATTTGTCATAACCTGGTTGTCGCCAAAAGCGATATCGAAGAGGCAGTAATACGGTTTATTAGTTAGGCTATCGTCCGGCAACTGGTGGCGATATTTTTTCAGTCCAGTGCATCGTTACCGAACAGGCAATACTGAGCACCGCAAATCCTGCCACTAACGGTAGCACAGTGCCATCGTAAGCGCTGGCCACAATCACCCCGAGCGCCACCGAGAGCAGCGTCGAAATTGAACCGACGACCGCTGCACCCAAACCTGCAATACGACCCAATGGTTCCATCGCCAGTGCATTCAGATTGCCGAACAGGATGCCCATACAGAAAAATACGCCAAGTAAATACGCCATCAGCGCCATTAACGGGGGATGCCCCTGATAATGCTGCGCCAACAGAAAAAATAGCGCCGATAGCAGCACGATAATGATCATCCCGGTACGCGATAATCGTCGCATACCAAAACGCATTACCAGTTGCGCATTAAATAATGTCGCCAGGCCGATCGACGACGCCAATACTCCGAAATACAACGCAAATTGATTGCCGAGCGCGTATTGCACCTGGAAAATTTGCTGCGCACTACTGAGATAACCGACGAATGCTCCGAAAATTAATCCCATTGTAATGGTATAACCCATCACTGCCGGCATTAAGCAGATGTCTTTGATATGACGGATTGTCTGCGCTGTTGAAAAACGAATTCGACGCTCCAGTGGCAATGTTTCGGGCTGTCTAAGGCTAAACCAGATCATCGCTATAACACTTAACAGCAAAAACATAATAAATATCGAGTGCCAGTCGGAATAGGCAATAATTAATTGCCCGATCGATGGCGCTATGACCGGCACGAGGATAAAAATCGTCATTACAAAAGACATCACTCGAGCCATTTCACGACCCTCATAATTGTCTCGTACTAACGCGATAGATACGATACGCGGGCCTGCCGCGCCAAGCCCCTGTAAAAAACGCCCGATCATCATATCGTCAAAATCTTGCGCAAATATCGACAGCAAGCAGCCCAGGATAAAAATAATGAAGCCGATATTTATCGCCGGTTTGCGGCCGATGGTATCGGATAATGGGCCAAATACTATTTGCCCGAAACCCATGCCGAGAAACAATATGGAGATGACGAACTGGGCATCATTAACATTTTCAAAATTGAGATCTGAGGCAATTTCGGGCAGTGCGGGTAACATCGCATCGATGGATAACGCCACCAGAGAAATGATCAATGCGATGAGTACGACGAACTCGAAAAATCCAGGTTGGATTGAAGATGAATCTGCGGACATTGGCTGAGCCTAAATTTGATCGATATTATTGCTGGATGAACTATTCATAGGCTACCTTATTTTTCGGGTTGGGGATCGTGCCTGATCATAAGCTGCCTGCAATGCGTTAGCCGCAGGTTCGACTGAGCCAGCGAAGCCAATCGTCAGCACCGCCTGAAATATTGTGATTACAGCTCCAGGCGCATGG
>CBDUSZ010000194.1:0-6471 GCA_965370015.1 uncultured bacterium
CGGGCATTAGTCAACAATGTTTCGAGGTGGGCGACGAGGTGCGCGAAATTTTTGTGGCCAAAAACAATAGCGCCGAAAATCACTTTCTGGCCAATCGTCCGGCACATTGGTTGTGTGATTTAATCGCATTAGCCGCCGATACGCTGGCCCGCCTCGAAGTAGCAGAAATTAACCAGACCGAATACTGTAGCTTTAGCGACGAATCTCTTTTTTTCTCCTACCGGCGAAATGCCACAACTGGTCGTATGGCTAGCTTAATCTGGATTGAAAGCAGCCCTTGAAAAAAACCTATAAAAACCCATCTTACAGGGAACCTCTGAACAAGTCCTAGGGGGTCTCTGCGAGTCTTGAAGCATGTAGGTGCAAGGCGCAGTTCGAAGGTAATGGCCGATCCCTTGGCGAGAATTGCAACGCGGCAGATGCATGCTTCAAGACCCGCCCTTCGGGGCTTACAGCGCAACCCGGACTCGGCGTTGCAACTTCTTGCCGTGCCGCAGCATGCCTGCGAAGTTGGGCCTTGATTCCGAATTGCGCTGTAAGCCAGTGATCCCCCTAGGACTTGTTCAGAGGCTCCTTAGGTTTTTAAATAATAGTTTTTAAATTAATGGGTTTTTATCATGAGAATGGATCGATTAACCAGTAAGTTTCAGGAAGCGCTGGCGGATGCCCAGTCGCTCGCAGTCGGGCGCGATCACCAGTTTATTGAACCGGTACACTTAATGCTGGCCTTGCTAGACCAGCAGGGCGGTTCGGTACGACCGTTATTTACCCACGCCAGGGTGAATATCAGTTTATTGCGTTCGCAGTTGAGCGAGCTGCTGGACAGACAGCCGAGCGTTGAAGGCGCCGAGGGTGATTTACACCTGTCAAACGCGCTCGGAAAATTGCTCAATGTGACCGACAAACTGTCCCAGGACCGTAAGGATCAGTTTATTTCGTCGGAATTATTTGTGCTCGCGGCGATGAAGGAAAAGGGCCCTCTGGGCAATGCATTAAGCTCGTCAGGTGCAAGCAAGCAGGCCGTCGAAGCCGCGGTAGAAGCGATTCGCGGCGGTCAGAGTGTCGATAGCGCCTCTGCTGAAGATGCACGTATGGCGCTGGAGAAATATACCATCGACCTCACCGAGCGTGCGGAGCAGGGTAAGCTCGACCCGGTGATAGGGCGCGACGAAGAAATACGCCGTACGATCCAGGTATTGCAGCGCCGTACTAAAAATAACCCGGTGCTGATCGGTGAACCTGGAGTCGGCAAGACCGCGATCGCCGAAGGTCTGGCGCAACGTATTATCAATCACGAAGTACCCGAGGGACTGAAAAATAAACGCCTCCTGTCGCTGGACATGGGATCGCTGATCGCCGGTGCAAAATTCCGCGGTGAATTTGAAGAGCGATTGAAGGCGGTGCTGCATGATTTGTCGAAACAGGAAGGCCAGATCATATTGTTTATCGACGAATTGCATACCATGGTGGGTGCAGGCAAGGCCGAGGGGGCGATGGATGCCGGCAATATGTTGAAGCCGGCGTTGGCGCGAGGCGAGCTTCACTGCATTGGCGCCACCACCCTCGACGAGTATCGGCAATACATCGAAAAGGATGCAGCGCTGGAACGACGCTTTCAGAAAATACTGGTAGAGGAACCCTCGGTTGAAGACACCGTGGCGATCTTGCGTGGATTGAAGGAACGCTACGAAGTGCATCATGGTGTCGATATAACCGATCCGGCCATCGTTGCAGCGGCGACGCTGTCGTATCGTTATATCACCGATCGACAATTACCCGACAAGGCAATCGATTTGATCGACGAGGCGGCGAGCGGTATCCGTATACAAATTGATTCCAAGCCGGAATCGATGGACAGGCTCGACCGTCGTTTGATCCAGCTTAAAATTGAGCGTGAAGCGTTAAAGAAAGAAAGCGACGCCGCGAGTAAAAAACGTCGCCAGATACTGGAGACTGAAATTAGTCAATTGCAGCGTGAATACTCGGACCTTGAAGAAATCTGGAAATCCGAAAAAGTGGTGCTAGAGGGTTCCGCGAATATCAAGGAAGAACTGGAGCGCGCGCGCCTCGATCTCGAAACCGCGCAGAGAGCGGGAGACCTGACGCGCATGTCTGAGCTGCAATACGGCCGTATTCCGGAACTGGTGAAACAGCTGGAGCTGGCGGCGAATGTTGAAATGCAGGATATGCAGTTGCTGGTTAACGAGGTTGGTGAAGAAGAAATTGCAGCGGTGGTCGCGCGCTGGACCGGTATTCCGGTTTCCAAGATGCTTGGATCAGAACGCGAAAAACTACTCACCATGGAAGATGAGATCGCTAAGCGCGTGGTCGGTCAAAGCGAGGCGGTAAAAGCCGTATCCGACGCGATCAGGCGTTCACGAGCGGGCTTATCCGATCCGAATAGACCGAATGGCTCATTTTTGTTTCTCGGTCCTACCGGTGTCGGAAAAACCGAATTGACCAAAGCCTTAACCGAATTCCTGTTCGATACTGAAGACGCTATAGTCCGCATCGACATGTCCGAGTATATGGAGAAGCACAGTGTTGCCCGATTGATTGGCGCACCGCCCGGTTACGTTGGCTATGAACAGGGGGGTTATCTGACGGAGGCGATCCGGCGGCGGCCTTACTCGGTGATTTTGCTCGACGAAATTGAAAAGGCGCACCCCGACGTATTTAATATCCTGTTACAGGTGCTCGATGATGGCAGGCTCACCGATGGGCAGGGACGTACCGTCGACTTTCGCAATACCGTGATAGTGATGACCTCAAATCTGGGATCCACTGAAATTCAGGCGCTAGCCGGTGAAAGTAATTATGCAAAAATCAAAGCCGCTGTGATGTTGCAGGTGGCGCAGCATTTCAGGCCAGAGTTTATAAACCGGGTTGATGAATCAGTGGTATTTCATCCGCTTAGCCAGGCGCAGATTCGGGTGATAGCCCAAATTCAGTTACATGGCCTGGAGGCGCGTCTGAAAGAAAAAGACCTGTCGATGGAAATCAGCGAGTCGGCGCTGGATGAGCTGGGCAAAACCGGTTTCGACCCGGTATATGGCGCGCGGCCATTAAAGCGGGAAATCCAGCAGAGCATCGAAAATCCGATAGCGCTGGCAATACTGGCAGGTGAATTCAGTGCTGGAGAGTCGATTAAGATAGATCTCGACTCGTCGGGCGAGTTTATATTTGATCATTAAAGCGACTGCGAAATTAACCACAGATTCGGTCGCCAGGCATAAGTTTGGCGGCCAGCTCGCATATCGCATGGAAAGCACGGTGTGACCTGCCGAAACAGCCCGATGATTACTCGCCTTGTTCAGCTATAGACCGTGCCGCAAGGGCAACCGTTTGATGGTAAATTATCCGCTGGTAGTATTGCTAAAACTCGATAGTGCTCATTAACTTAGCGAAAAATTCGCGCTGGCTTTATGCCAAAAGCTGAGGATATTGGCTGGAATGCCGATTTAATCCAGTCCAAGTTAACAATTTGGTGTGTTTTATGACTATAATTGTGCTGGATAAAAGTATATACCGGCGGCGACCGAAATCTCGGGAGCATTGCTGCATATAAATCACGTGGGTAGAAATTATTTGACATGGCCGTGTTAGGTTCTATTTTATTAAACCGAACGCTCAAGCAGTTTCTCGACTGCCAGGATATTGCGAGCAAGAAAGGTATGGCCCTGGCGGAAAAAATCAGGAAGGCGTCGAAAGGTTCACTCGACAAAATCCTCGAAACCCTCCCCTTCACGCAGAGCCCTCATCGAGAAATACTGATGGCAATTTGCGTCGATGTAGCAAAGGGAAAATCGGAAGAAATGCTGCTAGACAGCCTGGAAAACGATGCCACCGTGATTCGCCAGATGACTGCGGAAATTCTATCCAGGTCTACCAGGGTTAGCTCAAGCAAGTTGTTTAAACGCCTGCACGAAACCGATGTTTCCAAATCCGAAATAATCGAAATCCTCAGTTCTCAAAAGCAGTCACTTAAAGCCGAGCACATCATCAACAATGTGCTCAAGCTGGATAGTCACCATGCCCGGCAGTTACTGCAGCTGGCCGAAGATCTGCAAGACCCGCTCGACGTGGAATCAATTGTCGTCGATCCGCAGAATATCGAGAATCCTGACCTGAAAATATTGATGCTGCGTTATTTCAGTAACCTCAATCAGCCTGAAGTTGCAGGTTTAATTGGCAAATTCCTCTCGGACGAAAACAAGACAATCGTATTTGAGGCGCTGCGGGCACTGAACCACATGGAAGTGGAATTTGATGCCTCCGTGGTATTACCGTTCATCGAAACCATGAACGATAACGAGCGTGAAATGGCACTCGAAATTATCAGCAAGAAGGCCAATTCAGACCTGGTTCCCAAACTTGCCCCCTGGACTACAGGGAAATCAGATGAGCTTAGAGAGACCCTGGTCAAGGTCATCATCAAGCACATTACCCAGGAAAGCCTGGAAAAATTTCTGCACCGCCTCGATCAACAGGATTGGTGGGGTAAGGAGCAGGCGATTAAGTGCATGCAAAAATTCGGCACTAATCAGCTTTACGGTGCAGCGCAGGGATTGATCGAACATAAGCATGAATTTACCCGTAATACCGCCCAGCAATTTGCCGCCCAGCATGTCGATTCTGGCAATCTTGAGAAAGTTGGAGAAACTGCAATTCACGAGAATTGGCAGGTTCGCGAAAAGGCAATAGCGACCCTCGGCGATACCGGTAAACGTGAATCATTGGCTGCATTACAGCAGGCGGTAGAGAAATGGCCGGATTCGGCGGTTGCGGTATTAAAGGCCGTCACTAAGTTAGGTTACAGCAAGGGGCTAGAAATTGGATTCATGTGCCTGAAAATGCCGGAAGCCCTGGTGCAGCGCGAGGCGCTTCTGGCGATCGCTGAACTGGTAACTAAAGGGCATGCTACTAATGTGCGCGCAACCGTGTTGAAAATGGTGCCCCAGCTACAGGCTACTGTGCGGGATACTGCTGAAGAAGTTATCAACAGGTTGGGCAAAGACTTTGGTTTGCCAGAATTAAAAATTAATAGAGAGGAATTATTTGAAACCCGGCTGATCAAAATCGATCAGGCCCAGGCAGAAGAAGCAGCACGTGCGGCGGACACACCGGTCGAGGCTACCGAGGTAGTAAAGTTCCAGAATATCGAAGAACTGAAAGATGGTGACTACTGGATGGATCGCTATCGAATCAAAAAAGAGATCGGTCGTGGCGCTATGGGTCGAGTCATGCTGGCCGAGGATGAGATGGTTGGCGAACCGCTGATATTAAAATTCATGCACCCTGAGTTGACTGCCGACGGTGCCTCACGCGAGCGCTTTTTGCGTGAAGTAAAATACTCCAGAAAAGTAGGCCATCACAATGTTATCCGCATTCACGATTTACTCATGAAGGATAATTTGTGTGCGATTTCGATGGAATATTTCGAAAGTCGCGGGATCGACGAGTTGCTTGAGGAGATCAAATGTTTCGAGGTTAAGCCAGCCCTGGAAATTCTATACCAGGTTTCCGAGGGCATGGTGGCGGCCCATATGCGGGAAGTCATCCACCGTGATTTGAAACCCAGTAACATCCTCATAGACGACTCCGGCCTGGTCAAGGTGGTTGATTTTGGAATCGCCTCGGCTTCTGCAAACTCTGATTCGACATTGACCAAAACTGGGTCGATCATCGGTACGCCAGCTTATTTATCACCAGATCGCGCGAAGGGAAACGAGGCGCATTTTCGCTGTGATATCTATGCGCTAGGAATCATCGCTTATCGTATGATGACAGGTCAGTTACCCTATAAAGGCGAACCGATGGCAATCCTGTTTCAGCACCTGGAAGGTAATGCGCCGCCAATACACGAGGTGAATAAATCGATTAGCCCAAAGGTTAGTTTGTTGGTGCAAAGAATGATGGCGGTCGAGGCAGAAGACCGAATACAATCCATGGAAGATCTCAGCGTAGCTATCAAGAAAGTGCTTAAAAAACTATAATCTGCTCAGATTATGGATAAACTAACTCAGATGACGATGCAAAAAACAATTGAGTCCAGGCTGAATACCAGTTTCAATATCGAATATCTGGCGGTTGAAAACGAAAGTCATATGCACAATGTGGCCCCAGGCTCAGAATCGCATTTCAAGGTCATTATAGTCAGTGAAGATTTTATCGAGCTGATGCTGATTAAGCGCCATCGACTGGTAATTAAGGCCCTGGAGCAACAAATGCAGAAAATTCATGCATTGGCGCTGCATACCATGACCCCGGATGAGTGGTCTTCGCGCGAGGGTAAAGTAGCTGATTCACCACATTGTCTGGGTGGCGGTAAAAATCAATAACCCGGTATCCGTTCACTTAACGGTGGCTCCAACACTACTGTCCGGAATAAATTCACGCGATTATATTTATCACTAAAAATAATGACTCCACGGCGTAAGCGTTTCGTAGGGTCGAATTCATTCGACCAAT
>CBDUSZ010000195.1:0-6423 GCA_965370015.1 uncultured bacterium
GACTAAGTTTATGCCGGGTTTTCGTGCCTGACTCCTAACTGCTATCTCTGCGCCTTTGCGAGATCACGATTTTTTGGCATCTATCAGTTCGGGTTCAGGTATACATCAAATCGAATCGTTTTTTCGCGATAAACCAGATCAGGACTAAGATCTGAAATAGGCGGTGATTTAGCGGGTCTTTTCACCACCACTCGCTTCCCGGCCTTTTGCAGGGCCAGATCGAAACACATCTCAATATTTTGATTGAGAGTTAGTTTTTGCAGAATTTGCAGGCTTTTGGCCGATTTTGCGCCGGATTTGTGTTCAGGGAACATGGGATCCAGATAGATACAGTCGAAGTTGCCCGATCCCCCGGTGCTTTGTAAATAGTCGATACTATCGCCATGGATCAGGGTGATGCGATTCGCGGCCCTCGCGCTGCGTTTTATCAACCGAGAGCAGTTCAGCGAGTAGGCGCTGATCATGTGTACTAGTTGATTTTGTTCGATGCAAGTCACATGGTGACCATGGCAAGCTAAAATAAAGCTATCCATCCCCCAGCCACCGGTTAAATCCAGCACCGTCTTTATATTGCGAGCTTTATTGTTGCAGGCTTTGATTAAAGCCTGATTAGACTGCTGGGCTCGTTTGAAGAACTGCTGTCCGCTATAAGAGTGTTTATAGCGGATATTGTCGGGCGGTTGCTGCAAATTGATAATGAGGCCATCATCGAGCATTTCGAAAACAAGCTGCTGGCATAAAATTCCCGAATAATTTTCAAAATAGCGGGATTCTACAGCCGTTTCATCAGTCATCTGGAAGGTAAAAAGTCAGTAATGAGGCGGTTTTTCATCGCCGCCGGGCGGCTGCGGTAAATCCGTCTTCAGATCAAGGTATTGTTGTTTGAGCAATTGTAAATCGGAACGTAGTTGGGTGATTTCGTGATCCTGGCGGGTAGTTATCTGGTTGAGTGCCTGGACGGTGTATTCCTGCTCCGAGTAAAGCATCTCAAGCCGGGTTATCCGGGTGCTGATATCTTTTTCCATCATTTAAACTAGCTCTTTTGCAGAGCGCCCATACTATCAAGAAATAGCCTGGTTTCGGAATATCATATTCGTCTTACCCATGCGCCATGGGTAAGGATAAATAATTTGCACCAAAAATTGCTTAATATGCCCTTAAGTTGATATCGCGTGATGCCGCAATCTGTGGCATTATTTAACTCCTGGTTCGACAGAGGTTTGACAGTTGCACTAAAATTCGTTTGTCGAAAGGGAAAATCTGTCCTGGTCAAAGGATTCCTGGCTATAGACAGATCCGGCGTCATAATAATTGCATCGGGAATTTAAGCGAAGAATTTCCGGCAGAGGATAATGAAGAGGTTAATCGTGGGTGATACAACGCAGATCAACACCATTGCAGAAATAGCACAAAAAATCTCCGCCGAAAATAATCGTCGGCAACGGCGATCAGATACGATCAAAGCGCTTCTCACAGAGCGGCAGGAAGTACTGGTTGCCATGTGTGATCTGGCCGAACTCAAATCAAAAGACAAAAACGTCGAAACCATTCTCGACAGCCTTAAAAGCTTTAGCCAGACCCTGGTCGATTATACTGCACTCGGACATTTTGAAATTTATGAGCGCATCATCGACGGCAGGGAACGCCGCGAAAAAGTGAAACGAATCGCCAACCGGGTTTACCCGACGATATCTTCCACCACGGTTCATTTTGTCGATTTCAACGACAAGTATGATGGTGCTGATAGACAGGATAGCCTGGGGGACCTTTCTGAAGACCTGTCATCTGTCGGTGAAGCAATGGCCGTACGGATCGAATCCGAAGACGAATTATTACGTGAATTGAGTGTTTGACAGGCCCCTCAACAAATTGAGTCGCTTTTGACCCTACCTGAATCCTTCGCTGTATCCTGTGTAGGGCCGAATTCATTCGGCCAATAATTGCTGGTAGATGATTCGGTAATACAATTTCCCAAATTTTTTCCCACACCAGACCATATAAGGTAACCAACTGACTTAAATTCTGGTGCATGCTAATATTATAACTGAAGTCTAGTAGCCATATTAAATGGTTGATTGGGAGCCAAATTCCTGGCGGAAATATTTAGTATTATTTTTCATAAAAAGTACAGATACGATTCGCACAATTTAATAATTCGGCGAAAGTTTGCGTCATAACAGCTTGAATTAAAACGGATTACGTGCGAATCTTGAAAGTTATTGGTGACGGGAGACACTACAGTTGGATCTAGTACAAGAAACCGAGATGCTTCGTAAGATACCTATGTTCGCGAAGTTGAATGCGTCGAAATTGAAACTGTTGGCCTTTACCAGCGAAATGGTGATGTTCCAACCTGGCGATGTAGTATTCCGTGCCGGGGATCAGGCTGATTGCGCGTACGTTATTGTCGAAGGCACTGTAGACGTGGTCATGGAAACTGATAAAGGTCCGGTGGTCTCGGTAACACTGCATGAAAATCAGTTGTGTGGTGAATTGGCGTTATTGAGTAATTCTTCTCGAAGCGCCACCTTGAAGGCAAGCGGTAAAGTCACAGCAATGAAAATAAGTGCGGAGATGTTTCTCAAATTACTATGCGAAAACTCAGATCTTGCACTCGATGTGATGCGCCAACTTAGCGACAAACTGGCAAAATCTCACCATCAGGTTGAAGCCCTGCAACATCAACTGGAGCAACAAAATTCAGCAACATGATTTTTGCGGATAAAGCAATGACACGCCGTGTTCCCGAATATGACAGGTTTCGGCTACTTTGGCGCCGGTGATTGCCTGATCCAGCTATTAATGACAGTGCGGTCGGCGCTCATGCGAAATTATTTGAATCATAGGCAGGGTAAATTCGAGACAATAATTTCAAAATCATCAGGCAAAAATTGCAGCCTGGTCGGTAAACACATAAGGGAGTTTCTGATCAAGTCAGGGCTAATTATGCCGGGTCACAAAATGGTCGGGGTTTCGTGAACCCCGTCGGTTTTGTTCTAAAGGGATATCCGCGACTATCGGAGACCTTCATCGCACAGGAAATCCTGGCGCTGGAGCAGTGTGGAGTAGAAATCCACATTATCTCCCTCAGGCATCCGACTGATACCTATCGCCATCCTATCCACGATGAAATCAGCGCCCCGGTATGTTATCTGCCAGAATACCTACATGATGAACCGATCAGGGTCACCAACGCCTATTGGAAGGCTCGTAGACTGCCGGGTTACAATAAAGCCGCCAGACTCTGGCGACGTGATCTGGCGCGGGATTTCACCCGAAACCGGGTGCGGCGATTTGGTCAGGCCTGTGTGCTCGCTGTCGAGTTGCCGGGGAAAATCAGGCAGCTACACGCACATTTTTTGCACACGCCGGCATCCGTCGCACGTTATGCTTCCATCATGCTGGAATTGCCGTGGAGTTGCTCTGCTCACGCCAAGGACATCTACACATCACCGGAGTGGGAACTGCGCGAAAAGCTCGCGGACTGTCGGTGGCTGGTAACCTGCACAGCCACCAACGCGGCGCACCTTTCCAGGCTGGCTGCATCAGAAAATACCGTTTCACTGGTTTATCACGGACTTGATTTTGACCGCTTTGCCTCGCCCGACCCAGGCAAAGATAACCCTGATGGATCATCACCCCTGCATCCAGTGGTCATCCTGTCTGTTGGTCGGGCTGTTGAGAAAAAAGGATACGATGGTTTACTGCGGGCGCTGGCACAATTGCCTGCCAACCTGCACTGGCGCTTTGTCCATATCGGCGGTGGCGAACTGAGCAATAAGCTGATGACACTGTCTCGGGCGCTGGGCATTGAATCCAACATTGACTGGCGTGGCGCCCTGCCACAGGGTCAGGTGCTATTGGCGTACCGCGAAGCGCATGTGTTTGTCCTCAATTCGCGAATTGCCGGCGATGGAGACAGGGACGGTCTGCCAAATGTCCTGATGGAAGCACAAAGCCAGCAACTGGCCTGTGTCGCTACCAATGTTTCAGCCATTCCTGAACTGATCATCGATGGCGACACCGGTATCCTGGTACCACCTGACAACCCTGAAAAACTTTGCCTGGAGATTACCAGGGTGATCGAAAATCCAGTCCTTCGCCAGACATTGGGCAAAGCAGGGGAGCAACGGGTGCGAAGCTCGTTTACGCTAGATGCCGGCATCAATGATTTGAGTAAGCGATTTGATACTGTGGAGGATGACTGATGCGTATCGCCTTTTACGCCCCTATGAAATCTCCTGAACATCCGAACCCGTCCGGTGACCGTCGAATAGCGCAGCTTTTGATGCGCGCCCTTGATCAGGGTGGTCACGAAGTCCATCTCGCCAGCCAGCACCGTTCCTATGATGGTATCGGTGATGCTGCGACACAGGCGAGAATTAGGCAAGAAGCAGAGCGACAGGCACTGGACCTACTGGATGCTTACAACGATGACAGGTTTGCCAGGCCGCATGTCTGGTTCACCTACCATCTGTATCACAAGGCCCCCGACTGGATTGGACCCCGAATTACCGAAACCCTGAACATTCCGTACGTAATTGCAGAGGCCTCATACGCGCCGAAACAAAGTGGTGGCGCCTGGGACCTGGGCCTTCAGGCCAGCAGGCGGGCGATTGAGATAGCGTCCGCAGTTATCAGTTTTAATGCCGTCGATGATGGCTGTGTTTCGCCCCTGTTGAAACACGGTGCGAAAATTACTCGTGTTCCGCCTTTTATTGATACCCAGCCCTATGATGCTGCTGCACGGGACAGGAAGCTCTATCGAGAAATGGCCGCCCGCCAGTACAAGGTTGATCCAGGTGTGCCCTGGCTTGTTTGTGTTGCAATGATGCGCCCCGGGGACAAACTACGATCCTATGAGCAACTGGGAGCGGCCTTGTCAGGCTTGAAGGATCGCCCCTGGCGACTACTCGTCATCGGCGATGGATCAGCGCGCGAACAAGCGATCACGGCCCTGGCATTGGTTGATGATCGTGTTCACTGGATTGGGGCACATGATATCGATACGCTTCCAGGTATTTATGCAGCCTGCGATCTCTATGTTTGGCCGGCGGTTAATGAGGCTATTGGCATGGCATTCATTGAAGCACAGGCATCGGGTCTTGGTGTCGTTGCTGGAAACTCGGGTGGTGTCTCGGGGGTAGTGAATTCACCCAACTGTGGTGTGCTGGTGGAACCGGGTAACCCCCAGGCATTGGCCGCGGCCGTGGCAAAATTACTGGATGAACCAGAAAACCGGCAGGCAATGGCGTCGAGGGCACAGCGGTACACATTGGAACATCATGACCTGAACGCTGGCGCCTCAGTCCTCAATCGGGTGTTGGAAGAGGTAACAGAATGCCAGTCCTGACCCTTATTCGCCATGCACCAACCCCGTGGAATGAACAGGGACTGATACAGGGTCATACAGATATTCCTCTCAGTGATTCAGGCCAATCCAGCGCCGAAGAGTGGATACTTCCAGATGACATTCGAGAGGCACACTGGTTTTCAAGCTCGTTGCAACGAACCCGGCAAACCGCATCGATTCTTGGTATTCATGCCAGCATAGATGACCGGTTGATTGAAATGGGCTGGGGAGCATGGGAAGGAAAGAGTCTGCAGGATCTGCGCGACATCCACGGCGAAGCGATGAAACAAAATGAATCCCTTGGTCTGGATTTCTGCCCACCCGACGGCGAAAGTCCTCGCATGGTTCAGGAGCGCATCATGCCATGGTTGCAGTATGTTGGCGCTCTTGACTACCCGGTGGCCGCCGTGACGCATCGAGGTGTCATCCGTGCCCTGACAGCACTTGCCACGGGATGGGATATGACCGGAAAAGAGCTGCATAAGCTGCGTCCGGGAACCTGTCGGCAGTTTTGCATATCTGCGACAGGGCAACCCAGCCTTCTTCAACCCGATATCCTCCTGATAAAGGAATAGTGATGACTGGCAGTATATGTTTATAATTTTGTGCAAGTTCTGCGCTACTGATCAAGTGTTCGTCAAATTTCGATTTCTTGTTACACTGTTGGCGGGAGAGAGGTTCGTTTCGATATTTATTGAGGCTGTTTCTTTCTCAGCCAGGCATCAAAGTCCTGCGAAATAATAAAAACTCCTGGGAGTTAGCCCGCATATTGCACGAAGACGGTACGGTTTAGGTTATATAATTCTTAAAATCAGTGAATGACAGGGAGAATTGGCGAAATTGGAAAAATACAGTATGTGCCTGATCGGTTTTAGTAAAAATCTGGCTTCACATTTTGACCGATCCCCCTTGAAGCATAGCTATGCCTATGCTTCTGAGGGCGCTCGTCCAAACTGTTTTGCCAGCTTTTCTCTAAATTCCGATCCCTTCATGCAATATGCAGGCTAGCGGATAGAGCGTGAACAAAAGTATATTCGGATTCATATTGCAGCACAGCAAGAAGCAGCAGG
>CBDUSZ010000196.1:0-6414 GCA_965370015.1 uncultured bacterium
GGTTGGCAAAATTTAAATCGATGCGCGTATAAATCAAAGACCAGGAAAAGAGAACTATCACCGACAATTGCCAAATCGGCTGGCAGAAGGCTGTGCTCGGCAGCATATCTTTCCCATCATCAATAGCAGACATTCAGTAGTCAGCAACGATAGACAGAACTCGGCCATAATCAGCCATTCGGGGAGTATAGAAAATTAAGTATTGTTTTCTAGTCATTCTCTAGCCAATCATCCATCCTGCGAATCCATCCGTGTAATCGGTCGTCCGCGCGCAACAGCTCAAATTCGCTGGTCAGGCGTGACCACCGGAAAACGCTGTGCAATGTAAAGTCTGCATAAGTTGGGGAGCCACCGCCCAGATACGGACTCTCCTTGATAGCCTGTCTTGCTGGATACAGGCTTACCTGGAAATCAGTCAGACCATCCCCCCTGGTCAAGTGCAACGCTTCCAGGGACTGACCATATCGGGTCTCCTGCTTGTCGCGATAGCTGGCCCGGTCAGCCTGGTGAAGACTATCATGTAAATCTTTCACTAAAATCCGGTTCACCGCCCCCATAATACTGGCATCTACCCAACGAGTAATGAAACACGTTAGCGGGTATCCCTGGGCTCCCCCGAACAGCAGATTATCCAGATCATGATTTTCGGCCAGATGAGTCGCAATTACCCAGCTGTCACCAATTTCACGATTGCCATCCACGAGTACCGGGACAGTTTTATGAGTCTTGGAAAACTTCTGGACAACTTGCGAAAGACTCAAAAGCTCTGTTTCATAAGGTAGTGACAGCAGGTGCAGGGCTTCATGTATCCGGTAGCCATAAGGGCTTGCCGAAACACCAGCCGAATTGCTCATATCATAAAGGTAGAGCGTCATTTCAGTTCTCGGTACTAACCAGTCACATTTATCATGTTATAGATAGCTCGTTAAGGCAAGCAATCACAGCTCCCTGATAGCAGCCGTTCCAGCTTAAGAATAAATATGCAAGATTGGGCACACAGCGGTCATTGATATAAAAATTTACGTTAGTTTAAATCGCACTACCCAATAAACGCACTGATCTTCTCCTTGTCTACCTGATTAGCTGAGAGGTTGTACTTGTCGATCAGGCAAGTCCACCTGAAGACATACATGCAATGATAGACAGTGTTGTCCGGCATCCACTCCCAGGCCCCCTAGCACCCTTGCTTTGGTTTCTGCCATCGTCCACCAGAATCAGGTTATGGTAGTCATTGACAAACCGCTGCTTGTCTTCCGTACTTCATCTCCAGGCTCCGTGATCGTGCGCCCACTTTAGCGGGATGATGTGTTCGAGGTCCAGGTCACTCGCCTCACTAAGAACAATTCCTGGATAATTACCGTACCAAAGACCAGTGAGAATTTTTAATCCCTCGCCAGCAGGGCTGCGCTCTCGGCCATCTGGAGTGCTCCACAGTTCGGGCAGAAACCGCGTCGCTTAGAACTGAACGCCACCAGACGTTCCTCGTGGCAATTCTCGCACCGTACCCGTAGGAACCCGTGTTCAAGCCTCCCGCACTTCAGATAGGCTTCGAATTCCCGTTGCACATAGTCCGGCAGCACCTGGCCTTCCTGCGCCAGGGTATTCCGTAAATGTAGGGTAATAGCTCGATACGAGCTGATATAGTAGCGTCTTCTCTGGCTTGTGGCGTTGATAGGTTCAGAAAGTAATTTCTCTAAAGCAGGCGCTCAAAAATCAAAGGTCAGCAGCAACTTTCAATTCAAAACAGACACTAAACACTATGCTAGTATACTAATCTAAAGATTAGATCTGGAAAATAATAATGTCGGCAAAGGTCTTTGGATGGTTGGAAAATTCTGGTTCAGGCCAATATGCTGCCGAGTTTGACGAAAATGATATCGGCGTCAATTCAACTGGGTACCGTCTTCGAATTCTGGAAGCGGCAAAAGCATTCATATTCAAAAAATTCACTAATGACCGCAGATTTAACACTATCGAAAAACAAGCTACTCAATGAATGATTCTAATTTAGGTGCTAACGAAGCCAAAGTACCGCGTTGGTATTTAGCGTATTTCTTCCTTGCCACATTTGACATTCTTACGGTGGCATCCGGATTGTGGTTGATTGCATTAATTTCTGGAATATTTGTTGACTCGGTCGAAATAAATAAAGAGTGGTCGAGTCGTGCTGGCAATGTTTCAGAACTACGTGCATTGGCAGGCAAAGTTAATGCACCGGGTAACGATGTCTTCGATTCGCACGATGTCGATCGTGAAAATCGAAAGCTGCATATCGCGCTGGACGATTATCTTGTTAAGAAGGATGAAATTCTGAAAGACATTCAACTTAATGTCCAAGGGGCTAATGCCCGATTGCTAACAGATAACCTGTCAAATGTACAATTTGCCATGGTGCGAATGACTAATGAAGCTAGACAGATATTTGGACTCTTAAAGGAAAATAAACCATCACTTGCCGGAGCGCGCATGGCTACGATGGATCGCCAATATGCCTCCGTGAACCTGACATTTTCTACCATGGAAACCAGCATTCGTGAAATTCAGGCGGTTATTTTTGATGCACAATTGGCTGAGGCAGAAACTGTACGCGATCGAGAAATCATTCTATCCGGATTTGTTGTATTGATGATATTGGGAGCCACTTTGTATGGACATAAAATCTATAGAAACGCACGCAAGGATGCGATAGAACGACAAAAACTAATCGATGAGGCTCATAAAAACGAAATGATGAGCAATAGTATTTTAGAAACGGCCGCTGAAGTGATCATCAGTATTGATGCTGTTGGGGTCATTAGTTTATTTAATAAATCAGCGGAATTATTGCTTGGTTACAATCGAGAAGAGGTTTTTGGCCAGAATGTACGTATTTTGATGCCTGAGCCATTTTCCACCGAACATGACAATTATCTTCGGCACTACAATGAAACAGGTGAGAAAAAAGTAATTGGCGTTGAAAGAGAAGTGCTAGCCAGGCACAAAGATGGCACAACTATTCCTGTTAATATTGTAATCTCAGATACAGGGATGGAAGGTGATTTCCGTTTTACCGGGATGTTGCGGGATTTGCGCCCAATCAATAAAGCGAAGAAAATTGCTGAAGATTTAATCAGGCAAGAAAGCGCATCCAGACGATCGACTGAATTAAACGAACAGTTTTTACGCCGGATCGGTTCAGATCTTCATGACGGGCCAGCACAGTTAATCGCGCTGGCCTCGCTAAGACTCGATGCGATAAGGCAACTCGTTTCTGCCATACCCCAAATACCTGCTTCCAAAAGCGAGGATCTGGATACTGCCCAAAATGCACTCGATGACGCTTTAGCTGAAATACGCTATATTTCTTCCGGCCTGGTACTTCCAGAGTTGGAGGGCCTGACGCTTACCGAAATTCTCACCAAAGCGGCTTTGACTCACGAACAAAGAACGCATACTAGTCCTGGTCTAAACCTGGGTGCGATACCGACACATATTGGGAAGTCGATACAAATCTGTCTTTACCGCCTGGTTCAGGAAGGTCTTAACAATGCTGAACGTCATGCACCAGGTGCAACCTGCTCAATATCGGCTCACTGTACTGGCAACACGATTGAAGTTGGAGTATCTGATACAGGATCGGGATTTGAAACCGAGACGGTCGCAAAATCAAGTTCCGGGCTCGGGTTGCCCGGTCTGCGAGAGCGAATTGAAAGCATCGGTGGACAGTTCGAAATACGCAGCGCTATTGGCCAGGGAACCCAGCTTATCGCACGTTTTTCCATTGTCGATGTGGAGGCGATTCCTTTGATCCGTACATGAATCGACTGGTGTAATGATCATTTTCCAGGTGATGAACGGTTCGACGACACCCAACGTTTGTACTTGACTAGCTTCTCGTTCCATAAAAACCAACCTGCACCAATTTAGTTTATTGGGGCATCCTATTATCTACAAGTTCACAATTCGTAACAAACCACTCTTGGGAGGATTTTTGAAGGGCGGTTCTGGGCACACTCCGGCCTGTCGCTAATGCTAATCAAATGGCGGCTATGGCTGTTCCGAGTTGATAAAACAGCTTGTAATTTAGTTCAGGAGGCGGAGGAATGATTGTATAAACGAAAGACGATGTGGTTGGCACTAAGGGTGAAAAGCACGGGGACAAATGGCACAGCCTACGCCTCCTTCATAATGAGGACGGTATGGGTGTTACCTTAACCGATTCCATCCTTGAGCTGGAATTTCAAATGGTCCTGTGGCAATAGAATCATTTTGAAGCTTGCTATTGCCTGGAAGGTGAAGGCACTGTCGAGAAACTGGCAATATGAGCCCATCGTCGAATTAAATCCAAAGCATCATAAAGAAAGAAATGTAGCATGAACCATCCAGGCGACAACTTCGTTGACAAACACCGAAAACGGCCCAGGCTAATGTGTGAAAACTATTTGCAAAAAACAAAAGTGGTGAATATATTCCTAATTTCGCTCCGAATTGGATAAAAAGTGGGAAATCATATCCAATATTAGTATGTTTATTTATAGTGTGTGGGAAATAATTTCGAGCCAGTGCCACTATTTCGGGTTTTTACACAGCCTGGGCCAGAAACGGACATTTATTTTCAATATGGATTAAAAATCATTATTACTATACCTGCCAAATACAATCAATCAATTGGTTTCAACTTAGACAAATTGATATTCTCGATATAAGCAGTTACAAAAACGATAGTGAGGAAGGAGGATGCAGTTATGGTAAAGACTTTTAGTCAATCGGTGGGCGAGGCGATGGCCGAAGTACCAGTAATTAGCCCAACAGAAGCCCAGCAGCGGATACAACAAGAGTCGAGGACCTTGGTAATTGATCCACGCGATGCGGCAGATATTCCTGCCACGGGACTCATTCCAGGGGCAATGAACATATCCTACGGCTCATTGACCTACAAGGCGGATAAGGAACTTCCCCCGGAATATCGCGAACCGGCACTCGAAGACCGTTCCCGCCCCATCATTACGACTTGCGAAACTGGGGAATTGGGAGCCCTGGCTGGGAAACTCTTGAAGGATATGGGTTTTTCAAATGTCTCTATTCTTGAGGGCGGTACCCAAGCATGGAAAGATGCGGGGTTTCCAACAGAGTAAGGCATTGCGAAGATAGCTTCACTAAAGCCGGGCCGTCATGCTTCCGACCTGTGGTGAACACTAAATCCGTTTTCTCCAAAGGAGACGCTGGGATGCCCCAGTCAGGCAGCTGGAAACAGCGTAAAGCGGTCGTTGCTTTAGACAGGACTAATTACTGAAAACGGCCAACTGCTTGCGCGAACGGTGGATGATTTTTTCAGGCATTACAGCAAATAACCGGGAAAAGGATGGATTCTGGATTAGATTTCGTAGATTGATTTTGGCGGATAGGTTTTTTATGCTTCTTATACTTCCGGAGCAATATCGAGACTTACGCTGAATTGGCCCGGATCGAAGCGCAAGGAAATGGCACCTGGGGCAATTTTTGTTTTACACTCTCCGTTCCTCAAGACGCTAATAAAAATTAAAATTCCGCTTAATGAAAAGCTTGTTTGAACACCCGGGCCATGATCGACCCCTGCGCGCACTCGGCCTGCTATTGCTAGGGGTTTTTGCACTGGCATTGCAGGATTCCCTGATCAAGCTGATGTCGGGGGAGACTTCCTTCTGGCAATTTCAAACGCTGCGCTCGATCGGCAATCTCAGTTTTATCATAATACTCGCACTGGCGAGCGGCAGCCTCGGCCTGATAACTCCAAAGAACTGGCGCCCGGTTTATCTGCGCGCCGCATTGTTAACGGTTTGTATGTTCTTTTTCTTTGCTGGAGCCCCATACCTGACAGTGCCCCAGATGGCGGCAGGCCTTTATACCTATCCATTGTTCGTATCGCTACTGGCAGGTCCGATCCTTGGTGAAACGCTCGGACCCTGGCGAATAACTGCCCTGATAATCGGTGCAATCGGCGCTGCCATTATACTGAGCCCCTGGGACGAGAATTTCTCGACCGTGCAAATACTTCCGATCCTGGCAGGTTTTTTCTATGCCACTAACATACTCACGCTGCGCAGGGCCTGCCGCAACGAAAGCACCCTGGCGCTGGCGTTTGCCGTCGGCCTGGCATTTATCGTCTCTGGCACGCTGGGCATTTTGCTGCTGTCCTTATTTCCATTGCCTGAAGAGATCCGCGCAAGCATGCCGTTTGTTGCCATCGGCTGGCCCGAGTTAACCCTGCTGGTCGCCGGGTTTGCGCTGTTCGCCTCGGTACTCAACCTGACCGGGAACATCTGTCTCAGCCGCGCTTACCAGACCGCCGATGCGAGTTGGCTCGCACCAATCGATTTCAGTTACCTGATTTTCGCCGCCTTATGGAGCCGCCTGATTTTCGATCAGTGGCCAACCAGCGAGGCAATTATCGGAATG
>CBDUSZ010000197.1:0-6392 GCA_965370015.1 uncultured bacterium
TTATGGAAATCGTTTATTGGGAACCTTGAAAGAAGTTACAGGGCCAAGTCTTGCCTTTTGCCTTCTCCTTAAGAGCAAAGCGCAAGACTTGACCCCATACGCCCCACGCGAAGAACCAATCAATTTCTCCTGGGGCTGGACTTCCGGCGGAAGTGAGTGTAATTAGGCAGAAGCAGTGTTAGTGCGGGTTCACAGGTTGGCGATTCTTCCTGCGGCTGCATACATTTTCAATTTCACACTACCAATTCCACACTACGATGTCACAGTTACAGGAACAACTTAAAGAGCGGTTTGGATTCGAGGCTTTTCGGGAAGGGCAGGAAGATGCGATTTCCCGGTTGCTGGAGGGCAAGTCGGTATTGGCCATTTTCCCCACCGGGGGTGGCAAGAGTCTGTGTTATCAGTTGCCGGCGTTGCTGCTGGATGGCTTGACAGTGGTGATCTCGCCGCTCATTGCCCTGATGAAGGATCAGCTCGATTTCCTGATCAGCAAAGGTGCGCCGGCGGCCCGCCTGGATTCCACTTTGACGAAGGAAGAAAATCGGCAGCTGTTTGACGATCTGTATGCAGGAAATCTGAAGTTACTCTATATCTCCCCTGAACGACTCGGAAACGAGCGCTTCCTGCGGGCAATCGGGCGGCAACGAATCTCGCTGCTGGCGATCGATGAGGCGCATTGCATCAGCGAATGGGGGCACAATTTTCGCCCGGACTATTTGAAGATAGCCCAGTTGGCAAAGGAGTTGAACGTCGAACGCACCCTGGCTTTGACGGCCACTGCAACGCCCGCGGTGGCGGACGATATCCGGGCAGCGTTTGCTATCGCCATCGAAGATCAGGTACATACGGGGTTCTATCGGCCGAACCTGGAGTTGAGCGTAGTCCCCGACGTGGGTGGGAGCCGAAAGGAAATCCTGCTGGCGCAACTTCGCCAGCGGGCGCCAGGATCGACGATCGTCTACGTGACGCTGCAGCGCACGGCGGAGGAGGTGGCTGAGTATCTGGCGGCCCACGGGCTCGATGCCACTGCCTATCATGCGGGGTTGAAGCATGAAGATCGCACTGCCATCCAGGATGCCTTTATGAGTTCCGCCAACGCGGTGATTGTCGCGACGATTGCGTTTGGTATGGGCGTGGACAAGTCGGACATCCGCTATGTCTATCACTACAACCTGCCCAAGGGATTGGAAAGTTACTCCCAGGAGATCGGGCGCGCCGGTCGGGATGGAAATCCTTCCATGTGTGAGGTGCTGGCTTCGGCGGACGACGTGATCACCCTGGAGAATTTCAGCTATGGCGATACGCCCGAGGCGGAGACGGTGGCGGAATTCACCCACCACATTTTTACCGCCGGAGAGACCTTTGATATTTCGGAGTACGAATTGTCAGGACGCTTCGATGTGCGCCCGCTGGTCGTCAAGACCTTGCTCACGTATCTTGAACTGGAAGGCTGCCTGGCTTCGACCGGCCCGTTCTACAGCGAGTACAAGTTTCAGCCGCAGTGTCCGTCATCCGAAATGTTTGGTCGCGTCAGTGAGGAGGAGGCGAAGTTCCTGAAGAACGTGTTTCGGCACGCCCGCAAAGGACGCACCTGGTTTACGCTCGATACGATTGAGGTCAGTCAGAGAATTGGCGAACCACGGGATCGCATCGTCGCGGCCCTGGGCTATCTGGAGGAGAAGGGCGATCTGATTCTTCAGGTTTCCGGTGTTCGGCAGGGATATCGGCGCCTGCGAGTTCCGGCGGACATGACCGCTTTTGTTGCGTCGCTCAATCAACGCTTCCAGAAACGTGAAGCCAACGACATTGAACGGGTTCAACGGGTCCTGCACCTGGTACAGCAGGAGAATTGTCTGACGCAACACCTGCTCCATTACTTTGGTGAAGAACGAGAAGCCTGTGGGCATTGCTGCCGTTGTGGTGGGGTGAAACCGACGATATTGAGCGCCGCCAACCCGCCGCAGTTTTCGGATCAGGATGATTCGCGAGTTCGGGAGTTAATCGGGGAAGGGCACGAATCAATCCGAACGCCGCGACAACTCACCCGGTTTCTCTGTGGCATTACGTCGCCCGCTACCACACGCGCCAGGCTGCGGAGGGAGACCCGGATGTTTGGGGCGTTCGATACGATGCCATTCAAACATACGCTGGAGTGGGTTGAAAGATTGCTTGCCACTTCGGAGTAAAAAACGGGGTCATATATGGACCCCAGGTACTTGACGCCTGATCTGGCGGTTTACGCGGTAGCGTCGGTGCTCGCTGGACGATTTATGTTCTCGCCACCCAGCGCGTTCATGAGGGCTTTGAAAAAACCCGACAGTTCCAGGGCCATGATGGAAAAATCCACGTCAAATTGCGTTGCGACGTCATCGGCCTCAATCTCGTCAGCCTTTTCCTGCACTAGCTCGGAAAAACGCAGGCGTTTGATGGTCAGCTTATCATCCAGCAGGAATTCGATACGTTCCTGCCAGTTCAGTGCCAGCTTGCTGACATGCATGCCGGTTTTTAAGTGGTTGACAATTTCAGCTGCCGCCAGATTATGGTTCTTACAACGAATCACACTACTGATATCGGCATTGTCACGTAGCTCGCATTCCTCACCGAGCTCAAAGCCCGGTGCGGGCTGGGCGCTGTTAACCCATTGGGTCATGACATCCATTGGCTGACTATTCGATGCCAGCGGGATCACCGAAAGAGGTCCTAGCGCTGCTCGCAGATTATCGAGCATCTCTTCAGCGCGTTTGGTGGAGGTTGCGTTGATCACCAACAGATCGTCGAGCGGCGATATGTAGGCGTACTGCAATGAAGAACGGACAAAGGCTTTAGGTAGCAGGCTGAACACTACCTCGTCTTTCAGCGAACGCCGCTGTTTGGCCGGCAACTTACGTGCCTCGCGCTCTTCGAATTCCAATGCCTTCTCTTCCAGGATCTCGTTGACCACCGTCGCGGGGAGTAACTTGTCCTGGCGTTTACAACAAATCATCAAGTGGCCACTGGCTGCATGCACGAATTCGCTACCGTGGCGTCCCAGCGGTGGCACCCAACCTGAACGGGTGGTGTCCTGGCTGCCGCAGGGCACGAAACTGTGCTCCCCGAGCTGTTGCCCCAGGGTTTCCGGGTCCAGTTCGAAAGGTTTGGTGAAGCGATAAAGCTGTAAATTTTTGAACCACATGGATGGGATTTTTCCTTAAACAGAACACGAGGGAATTTCGAGCTGCGCAGTCTAACAGCATCGCATCGAAAAACCATCGGCAGAGGCGTAGAAATAACGTCGAATAATTCGATTGACCTTTTTAGCGATTATTTTTATGTCGTCCGCAATAGGGCGCAAATTAACGACAGGGCATAAAAAATCCACATCAGCTTCGCTAATGCGGGTTTAGAATTTGTTCGCCACGCTTTAGCAATATTTGTATAGCGCCTGCAAGCTGAATTTCAAATCGTCGCTTGGGCGACATTATAGTTTTTGTTGTTACGGGTATCAATTTTTGGCGAGGCGGTAAGTGATTGGTGAGGGTGGTTTGTTGTAATAGGTTCCGGCTCGGGGGCCGGAATGACGATATAGTTGGGCTGGAATAACGCAAGGTGGAGAATAACTTTTCGATTTAATTCACATAACCAGATAATGTAATCCGTAATAACCTTGTAGTGCAATCTCTAATAACCTGCTAAAATAAGTCGAAATAATCTGGTAATTAAAATTAATTCATCGATTCAAAGTTATGGCTAAAACAATTAACCAACTACTTGCGGAGGCGCTTGCTGCAGCCCAGGGGTGCGCGATTGGCAATATTGTTCATTCAAGAAATATAAAGCCCAAGCAACAGGCATTACTGGTAAAAAGCGGCTATCTGAAAAGGATTATTAAAGGCTGGTATTTGCTTGATGCGGATTTGTCTGCACAACAAGCTGGGGAGTCAGCACTTTGGTATGAATCAATATGGTCTTTTATTGGACAATATTTATATTCCCGATTTAAGAGTAATTACTGGTTGAGTTCAGAGGCATCGCTCGATATCCATACTGATAATAATTCAATGCCATCTCAAATAGTTGTATTTGTTAAAGGCGGCACGGAAGATATTGTTCAGCTTCCCAATAACATGAGTTTATTGGTGACCCGCAAAAAAGTGAAGCCAGGGGCGTTGGTTGAATACCAGGGAGTAAAGGTGTATCCACTAGAAACCGCTTTAGCCAATTCAGTGCCGACCTCTTTTCAAAAACACCCTTTCAGTATGCAGGTTGCATTACGCACAGCGAATCTGGATAAACTGGCAGAAGCGTTATTGCGTTCAAAAAATGTAGCCTCTGCAGGTCGGATTATTGCTGCTTATGATTCCTTAAATATGCGTGTCGAGAGTAAAAAATTAGAAGCAATTATGAGCGGTGCATTCGGAAGCATTAAAGTTAAGAATCCATTTGTGGCGCCACCCGTTATATTGGCAGTTGAAAAAAAGGAAGCAGCTAGTGCCCACCGAATTAGAATTCTGTGGGAACAAATGAGAGAGCAAATTATCGAAGGATTTTCAGACTATAAGCCAGAAGTTGATTTTTACGCAACACCTCTCGATGCAACTCTGAATTCGATGGATGAACTTTATATTCACGATGCTTACCATTCATTATCGATTGAAGGCTATGCGGTGACGCCCGAACTGATTGAAAGAGTTAGTCGTGGTGATTGGTCTCCGGAGACTATTGCACAGGATAATGATGCAAAAAATGCGCTGGCCGCGAGAGGATATTACGATGCATTTAATCGTGTTAAAGATTCCTTAACGGAAGCACACAACAAGGAGGATCTCGCTTACTTAATTGACGTGGGCATTACCCAGTGGCATACAGCGTTATTTACGCCTTGTGTGACAGCGGGCCTGATCAGCGAAATTGATTTAGCCGGTTATAGAAAGGGGCCGATATATATCAGGTCATCCAGGCATGTACCGCCCGCCAGTGAACAACTGATGGACTGCATGGCAGCCTTGAAAGAGTGTATCGCTGGAGAGGACTCTTTTGCGGTGAAAGCTATTCTGGGACATTGGCTGTTTGGATATATCCACCCATATTTTGACGGTAATGGTAGAACCGCCAGACTCTTGATGAATTTTCTACTGATTGTTGGTGGATATCAGTGGGTGGTGGTAACAAAAGAGGCGAAAGGTAAATACATGAAGGCACTAGAAACAGCTTCCGTCGGCAAAGACATTAAGCCATTTATAGGGTTTATTATTGATATGGTTAAAGAAAGTTGATGACGTGTTGCTTGATATCGATAAGAGGTATGAGCCAGGGAGCCTAACTAATAGATTCCGAACTTGACCTGAACGAAATGATAAAAATACAAGGGAGTACATAAAAGCGTGGTCATTCAACGCATCACTGAACTTCTATCTAAGGCAAAAGATCCAGAGCGAGTTTTCCCTGCGACTGACCTTTACAACGAGGGCTGGATGCTTCGCCTGGTTATAGATTGGTTTAGTCGAAACTCTCAAGTTGATTGCGATATTCGATTCTTAAAGGGTTCACGTTGGTACTCGGAAGCATTGTTGCCCTCACAATTCCTGGCCCGACAACGCGGCGATAAACTGGCTGAATCCTGGACCCATGCCGATGGTGTCATCGGCCACTTTGAAATTGGGAAAAATGCTGATGGCGATTTGACACTGAATGAGGGTGCTACACAGCTTGTCGTCACCGAGGCCAAAATGTTTAGCAAACTCTCGGCTGGTGTTACAAATGCAAAGTACTATAACCAGGCGGCAAGAAATGTTGCCTGTATGGCCGAAATCGCGAGTCGCGCCGGTATCGCACCGGCGTCTTTTGAAGATATTGCATTTTACGTTATTGCCCCGAAGGTCAGGGTCGACGAAGGCATGTTTTCTACCGAGATGACCAAGGATGATATCCGCGAGACTGTGCAACGGAGAGTTTCCGAATACGATGATCAAACTAAGCTGCGATGGTTCGAGGAATGGTTTTTGCCAACGCTTGAGGCGATAGGATTACGCTGTATTACATGGGAAGAACTGCTCGCTGTAGTGTTGGAGAACGACGAGGTTGATGGTAGGGAGTTGGGCGATTTCTATGAAAAGTGTATGGAGTTTAATAAATTTGTGGCGAAGCGGTATGCGGTAATGGTCGAATGAATTCAACCCTACAGCAACTTAATACTGTGGAGTGAATTTACTCCGCGCAGTAGTGGGAGCAATCTGGATCGGCGAGCAATTGTTTCTAATGTTATCGAATATCGATGGGACGTTTGCCCGTAGTAGCTTCGTTCCCTTCGTGCAACATGCGGGCTAGAGTTTTTAGCTTGACCTTGCCTTCATCGCTCCAAGTGAAAATATGGAGGTTTGGTTTCCAGTCGGGCGTCGTCCAGATGCTTGCCCACT
>CBDUSZ010000198.1:0-6381 GCA_965370015.1 uncultured bacterium
TTAAAATCCCTCGGTAGAAATACTGTGCCGGTTCGATTCCGGCCCCGGGCACCATTATTTATAAGGCTTTCAGCCTGTTTTGCTTTTCTTCATTATTATTCTTATTGTATCCCCAGAATTATTTCATAGGATGCAATTCTGAGCGGCGATCTCCAGTTGTGATAAACTGAATCGGTCAAAGACAATTAAGAGGTGCAATCCATGTGCGAAAATGTGGATAAGACCATCCATCTAAAGACCTTGTTATCTGAGATTAAAGTTTTATACGCTCAATGGCGCAAGGCACGCAAGAGGATACCGAGCAAAACACCAATTAAACCAACTGCTCTGCCTACACGCTAGAAGGCCCATTTCTTACCGCAAAAGCCCCGTAAAAAGTACTGTACAGAAACGATCTCCTAAAACCTTTGGTAGGGGAAGGGTTACGGTTTAACGCCTTAAAAGTGCTGATTAACAGGCAAGATGAATAATTTTATTAACCTGCTACTGTAATTATCCCAATATTTATTTATACGGAAAAGCCTGGAATGACTTTGCTGCTATAATTGAGGGATGGCTATGAAACGACACATCGGACTGAATATTGTTTCAATAATCTGCGGCCTGTTTTTCGCTTCTGTGGCAATCTCTCATCCTTATAATTCGCAGCTCATATTTCGACAACATTCGACAGATGATGGCCGAGTTATATGGACTAATATTCCGAAAAAATGTTTCTCGAATGGGTTGCTTATCTGCACAAATCTCCATCCCATTTTCCCTGTGACTGAACGAGTTAAAAACTCAGATCCTAAAGTACAAGAACCACAAAAATAATTACGCAGGGGTGGCCTGGGAGTATGCCTCTTGCTAATCTTGCCATCGAAAGATCATAGTATAATTAAGTTATGTGTCCCGAATGGCACTAAGGAGAAGTGCAGATGGCTCAATACATTATTTTTTATCTAGGAGGCGATCAGCCATCTAGCCCGGAGGAAGGCAGGCAACATTTCGCGAAATATAAACAGTGGCTAGACTCGTTGGGTGATTCAGTCATTAGTCCGATGAATCCGATTAAGGATACGAGCACCGTAAATTCCGACGGTACTGTCACCACTGGAAGCGCAACGACAATGTCCGGTTATACGATTATTGAAGCTGAAACTATAGATGCGGTACTGGAGATGGCAAAGGTTTGCCCATTTCTTGATATCGGTGGTTCACTAGAGGTGTCAGAATTAGTGCAAATGTCTGGTTAAAACAGGTGCAATATATCGTACATGCCTGGCTTACACCCCATACGTGTACACAATATCCTACACCTATGGGGTTGCAATCATGTTTATTATCTCAGAAGCGGGGTGGTCAGATTATGTTTATCGGCAAAGCCAGGATAAAAAACCCTAAAGCGAATCGATAAACTAATTGACAACAGACTTCGCTCACCGCTTGAAGATATTTGAAAACCACAGCTTATGAAACTGGGTGGAAGCGAGGGATCTATGTTAGTTTTTTCAATACGAGCTTCCGGCGAGATTCAAATTTCATCCAAATTAATTAAAAATACTTCCTCTTTTCATCATCGTGGGAATTCAAGCAAGACATGACGAATTCCAATATAGAAGGCAACCGAGTAGATCGCCATAAGCCCAGATTAAAGTGCCCATGGCGACAAGACTAAAACCGCAGATACATATTCGAAGCTCTCCCAGGTCGCTCAAATACGCAGATCCATCAGTTAGAGTGTTGGCTCGTAAATTGATATCGCCGGACATGCTCTCGAGTATTAAACTCAAAGGGTGTCGGGTGCTGAGAATCGCACCAATACTAACCATCAGGGCGCCTGAACGTTGAAACCAATGCCAGGCATCCGTATACAGGCTCACCAATAAAGAGATACCGACAAGTACCGCCGTGAGCAGAAACAAAAACCAGCTTGTCATAACAACCCATTGAAATGACGCCAGAATGTAATACTCAGGACCACCGGTACTGCTGATGTTAGAGTTGCTGCTAGCCATTTGTGGCTGTTGTTGATGTGTTTCCATAGCTACTTAGAGCTATGTATGCTCGATTGAGTTCCGGATATCTTTTAAATCCAAATTTTTAGGATAATTACAGACTGTACGAATTTGTATGTATAACAATCGTTTCTTCCGATAAAAACACCACGGAATATTCTGGAGGCTCGTCGACGAAAATTATTTTTTCTGATTCGAAATCGAGGCTGACCTGGTGATTAGTGCCGCGCAAAGACGAAAACGAGATGCCCTGCCAGCTACCGCTAATGGGACGATGCGCATGGCCGAAAAAAAGGTGACGAATATTAGTGTGATGCCTGACTGTTTCTGCAAAGGCCAGTTTATCAGCCAGGCCAATTCGGTCGATACTCGGTAGATGGATATCGAATGGTGGGTGGTGCATAAATAAATAGACCGACTCATTTGCGTGTGCGGCCAGAGTATTTCGCAGCCATGCCTGGCGGGTTTCGCAATAGGCACCGGCAGAGGAACCCGTCACTACCGTATCCAGCATGACAAATACACCTGCCGATGTCTTTACAACGTATTGAATATAACCGTCATTGTCGACGGGGACTTTTGGAAAATAGTGGGTGAATTTATCGCGACTGTCGTGATTGCCAACAATCAGGTGGCACGGGAAATTAAGCCGACGAAGCTGATCGGCAAACAACTGGTATGCCAGGTCTTCGCCGCGATCGGTCAGGTCACCGGTGATCACACAGCACTCGGCATCGGAATGGGACTGTTTGATACTGTCGATACAGGATACGAAGCGTGATTTAGGGTTTAGGCCATGTAGCATGCTTTCGGGGTCAACTAAATGGGTGTCGGTAAAGTGAATGAATTTCATCGTGTCTCTAATAGTCAGGAAGCCGAATCGATCAAAATAAATCGAATTTGACTGTATTAATCTATCTTTGCTGTGGTTATGTGCGGTTGGGGTAAGATTACATCATAAATAATCAGTGAATTAACCGAAGACGGCTAAAATTGTTACAATAAATCGTAACCTGGGCATATTGTCACCGATCAAGCGTATTTCCTCTATCATGCTAAACCTGCTTTTCCATGTAAACACAAAAAACTGGCCCCGCAGCTAATCTGTAAACTGTTAAAGCAGGGCTTATTCCCGGCTAAAATGTTGATGCTCGAAAAAACCTTGTTGATTTTTCTTCTTGTCTATCAGCTTTCTTGCATCAGCAGGTTTTTATCGGCTTAATATTTTAATGACTAGCGCGAATGCAGTAATCATCGTAAAAGTTTAACAAATTCTAAAATAAAACTTCTCCTGTCAACATCATACCGGTACTCGGTTCTGCCTTTACCTCGACAGAAGTATAATCATTGAGCACATAATTAAAGCGTCTGTTACTTTGATTTTCTATGCTCAGGCCTGCGTTCAACGAGGTGCTAATATTCCATTGCACGGATAACCCGATAGCAATCGCGCTATAAATGAAGTTGGAATTCCGCGTCATATCTTTGCTGAAAACGTGCCACTGATTGCCTGCCGGTTTAGCAAATAACGCCAGGCTTAAGCCCCGGCTAAATCTTTTCAATATACTGAAATCGGGAAGTGCAAGTTGTAGGCTCCAATCCCTGTCTGGGTGCAAACAAACTCCTATCACTGGGTAAGTTTTACTGGAACCAAACCTGTAGTCAGACCTGAATCCAAAGAGCCAGGCTCTCTGTGCAGAGAGATTCTTTTTATAAACCATGCCAGCGGATAATCTTAGCCCATCACTATCTATCAATTCCGGATTTTTCAACGCATTAGAAGAAACCGAAATTGTTGGAGTAACATTATAAAACAGGATTGATTCGGTATTATCTAGACGACCTTCAAGTGGAAAGTCCAAGGTATGCATATGACCATTGGTCATAGTATCAATCGATCCAAGATTCACGATGGTATATTGAAGGTTGAAACCGATCGATCTCGTGTGTTGTCGCGCGCGGTTAAACACCCAGCCAGAATTAAACTCACTGGTGTTGAATTCAACCTGAGCAGTTGTAGTCGCATCGAGGCGCGCCTGGCCCAGAATGCCGATTTTTGCTCGAATAAAATGATGGGCTAAGCTTTTAGCGCAATAATTAGTTGAGGCTGGTAGTGACGGCGAAACGAAAATACTCAATATTGCCAGTATGAGAGTCAGTATCTGGCAGGAGCATTTCAACTTTTATCACCTCAGAAACATACGATCCAGGAAAATAATCCCGAGTTGAAGGTGGCTAATATTTTGCATCATGAGGGCGCTGACGAAGCTGACTCAATGCTTAAATTGAACTTCAGGTTTTTCCACATCACGATAGACCCGCCAAAAAAAGCTATAATTAACAGGGCATAATTCCATTCAATAATATTTTGACGTTCAAAGCTGGAAATCCCGGCGTAGCTTAGGAAGACGCTGCTCAGCCCCATCAAAAGAGTCATTATCAGAACGATAAATTGATAGCGTAATACACCAGAATTAATATTTAATTCAGGTGCCATTTTTCTAATTTTGTACAACTGATTTAACATGATCATCTGTGCCAGGGGTGTAAAAGTGAAATAAAAAAGCACGCCATAACGACGCATGAAGCGATAAATATCACCAGACGTACCAAGATAATTTGCATATAAAATAAGGAAAAAAGCACCGACGACTCCCAGGTAGCACATAATCCGTGTGGACTTCCCTCCTTTTTCTACACCCCCATGAGCGCGAAGCTTGTCGAGCCAGCACTGTGCAAAACGCCAATACCACATCAATAATACAGCCTGTGCAATCATGGTCGCGCGAAACACGAAAATCGCATCACCCCTTCGTGCCGCACGGCTGATCGATGTGCAACCTTCTATATAGGGTATACAGCTCGGCACCAACTCCGCGCTAGCGCTAATGAAGTAGGCTACATTAATAGCAAACAGTGGCAGGAAAGTAATAAAAAAGGCAAGTGTTCTAGGTTGCATGAAGTATAAGCAGAATGATGACCCTCTTAGTTAAATTTCTTTTTTAATTTGAGGTTAATCGTATCTAAATTATACACTCTGAATCTTAAACCCTCTAAAGGAGTTTCTATGTATACTTTGGGTAGGTGGCCATATTTATGGGTAGCGGTGAGCGGACCCCAGGAACACGCTGGTAATATAAATACCATTACGAGTATTGTTAGTATGCTTGAATAATTCATCAAAATATACGGTGAATATCAACTACGAATGCCATGTTACTCGCATACAAAATTCGGGCAAACGTTTGTCTTTATGACAGTCAGGTTGATATAAAAGAAATATATATCGAATTCCTTGTTCGCCAGTTAGATCGTGCAATATAAGCCTGTTGAGGGCGCTAAATCGAAGTTAACAGCCTGGATCCGATGGTCAAATTTGCCATTAGTAATCGTGCCTTTACAGCAGGGAAGCAGTAATTTCGGCACACGATTACTCAGGTGGCCTTCACCACCTCACATAACAGAGCCTTATACACCGGAAAGCCCGATATCGGATCGAAATTCTGCGGATCGGTCAGTGTGTTGACGTTTGCCTGTCGCCAGGCATCCGGGCCAAGTGGGCCGCCGCCGCCCATATTCGCCTCGACCGCGCCACGCACGATGTTGGTGCTGACGCGGGCGGTAAATCGTACGCGTCCGCGTGGTGAGACCACATCAACCGCGTCACCATCGACGATGCCGCGAGCGGCGGCGTCGTCGCAGTGCAGGTGTACCAGAGGCGCCGGTTGCAGGCGCAGCAGCGACTTAATGTTGTAATGCTGCGAGCGAAAAGACGATTTCGTGCGCGCACCAGAGCTGAACACGAGGGGGTACAAGGCGGCAACCTCAGGGGAGGCTACCGGTCCTTCTTCAGGCTCGGTATAAACCGGTAAGGGCTCGTAGCCGAAACTGCGAAACCACTCGGAGGTTATCTCAAGTTTGCCGCTGGGTGTATTGAATCCGGGTTGACCGTCAGCGCGCAGTTCGCCGGTTTCATATTTGCGATAGCGTGTGGCGGGTTGTACCAGCTCGACGCCGTCAGGGCTCGCCGCGAGTTCCTCGTAGGTGATACCGGTTCCAGAGAGTGCCGCTTCGACCATACCGCGTTCGGTCTGTGGCCAGAGTTCGCCATAACCAAGATGTTGCGCAAGATTGGCGAAGATCAGGTGGTCGTTTCGTGCTTCGCCCGGGGGATCGATCAAGCGTCTGCGCAGCTCAACTCGCCCCGGGAATTCCTGGTATGACTCGATTTCGAACATCGTCGTAGCAGGCAACACTATGTCGGCAAATGCGGCATCGGCTGTCGGGAAGCGGTCAATCACTACCAGCAAATCAAGTGCCGCCAAAGCCCGTCGCCAAAGGTCTGGATCCGGCCAGGCGGTCTGGATCGAACTGCCGGAAA
>CBDUSZ010000199.1:0-6372 GCA_965370015.1 uncultured bacterium
GTCAAATCAAGGCGCCAATCGCAACTAATAGACACTCTATTAGTAAGATTGGCAACGATGAGTTGGCGAATTATAACGAGCAGATGTTGGTTCACGAATTGATCAGAGGCTCCTTCCATCTCTTACTGTATTGAGGGTGCAGGTATTAATGGGTTCATGGTTTCATTTAGTATCAACACCGACAGCCGAACATGTTCGCAGATCTCGGTAAACTGCACCTCGTTTTCCTCGGTCGATTCTTCCTGATGGTTGAGCTTACTGATTTCAAGTAAATCTGACAAACATTCCTCTGCCTGCGGGTCGAGGGCGCCAAATTTGCCGCCACCGCTAATACCAACACTATATAGAAAACCCTGGCACCAACTCGACAATCCCAGTAAACGAACACCCAGTTCGTCCGCATCATCGGGCAAAAGCAATGCAAACGATAAATCCTCGGTATTGATTTGCTCCCGGGTCTGCTCAAATAGTTGCTCCAATAGCTGTAGCGCCTCAGCAGCCAGCACATCGCTCTTGTCCGGCAAATTATCCAGCGTATGTCTCATCCACGCGGCGATCCCAGAATTATCCAACAGTAGCCCACAGAGCGTGCCATGCGTCTCTGCGGCGTCAGCGGTTGCACCCAGCTGTTGCAATGCATTCTGAATAGAGTCGAAATCGACGAGTCTGTCAGGCATGGGATAAATCTACCGTGGAAAACTGCGCCGCGCTACGACATACTGCAGGGATGGCGAATCCGTAATAATTACATTGATAGCACACTAACATTGTAGAATTACCCTATGATTTGTATAATTTTGCATTCTATCACCCGAACATCCCAGTAAAAACAGCCAACATGGCTGCAGGGACTTGACTGGCGCCGTTTGAAGCCCGAAGATTACACTATGGATTCTAATAAAATCGTTTATACCGAGACAGACCTCAGCCATCTAGAACAGCGTATTGATGAATTAATCGATACCGTTGGCCTGCTAAAAAATGAAAACACTACTCTGCGCCAGCAAAAAGACAAGTTGAATAGCGAACGTTCGCAACTTCTTGAAAAAACTGAATTGGCCAGAAGTCGTGTTGAAGCAATGATTTCCCGATTAAGATCACTCGAATTAGGCTCATGAGCGACGCTTTACCCATTAGTGTTTCCATTCTGGACAAGGACTATAAAATCGCCTGCCCAACTGGTGAACAACCTGCATTGCTGGCATCGGCTAAATACCTCGACGGCAAGATGCGTGAAGTACGTGACAATGGCAATATCATCGGATCTGAAAGAGTGGCAGTCATCACCGCGCTCAATATCACCAATGATTTTCTCAGCTCGCGCCAGGTACAAAAAGAACTGGGTGATGAATTACCACCTCGACTGAAAAACCTCGAATCAAAAATTAACCAGGCGCTGGCACGCGCTCGCCAATTAGAAATTTAAATTTTACTTTTCGCTATCAGCAGGCGTATAGTTGTCACATACTAACTACGGTGTTCGTTAGCAACCTTCATAATCCTTGAGCCTATTTATTAACCTCGGGGACTTTCGTGTAACGCTGGTGCGCACGCCCGACTAGTCGGGAAGCCTGATGGGTTGCCAATAACCCCACCTGAACCTTCGGTTCAAGGTTGATAGAATTGCGACGGCACCGTGGTTGGTATCCTGGATTTTTAATACCTCTATATTCCCTACATTTATTCACCTTATCTAAGAAATAACTTTAACCTGAATGTTATTTTAAGAATAACTTGTAAGCCGAATTTTCAGTCTCATCCCAGTAGGGTATATCGATACTGGAAAGAAAATCACGAAAGGCTTTATCGTCTCCCTTATCAACCTGAAAACCCATCAGTATGCGACCGAAATTTGAACCATGATTGCGATAATGGAACAGGCTAATGTTCCAACGTTCACCCACCTTCATTAAAAAATTTAATAAGGCGCCGGATTTTTCCGGAAATTGAAAGCGGAATAACACTTCATTTTTAACACTACCCCCGGGATGGCCACCGACCATGTAACGGGTATGAAGTATCGCGACTTCATTATTGGTCATATCAACTACCGGGTAATTTTTTGATTCCAGTAATTTGATAAATTCATTTTTCTCGGCAATACCATGCTTGAGCTGAATTCCGGCAAATACGCGGGCAATATTGTCGTCCGCGTAGCGATAGTTAAATTCGGTGATCTGTCGTTTGCCAATAATTTTGCAAAATTGCTTGAAACTACCGGGTCGTTCTGGAATTTGAACTGCGAGCAAAGCCTCGCGCTCTTCGCCGAGTTCCGAGCGCTCGGAAACATGGCGTAAGCGGTCGAAATTCATATTCGCACCACTATTAATCGCCACCAGGGTTTGTTGCGTGAGCTCTTTGCTCTCCACGTATTTTTTTAATCCGGCTAGCGAAACCGCACCTGCTGGTTCACAAATCGCGCGGGTATCTTCGAAGGTATCCTTGATGGCGGCACAAATCTGATCGGTAGTCACGGTAATCCTGTCGTCAACCAGATGTCGAAGCATGCTAAAGGAATTTTTACCAATTTGGCGCACAGCCACACCATCGGCAAATATGCCTACCTCTTTCAGGGTGACTCTACGCCCGGCCTCCATAGCCTCGTAGAAGCAGGCAGCATCGGCAGGCTCGACTGCGATAATTTTGATATCCGGTTTTACCGCCTTAAGAAAGCCGGCAATACCTGCCGCCAGGCCGCCGCCGCCTACCGGTATAAATATGGCGTCAATTTTATCCGGGTGTTGACGAATAATTTCGTGGCCAATGGTTCCCTGTCCGGCCATCACATCAAAATCATCAAATGGATGGATAAAGGCCAGGCCTTCTTTTTTGGCCAAATCCAGTGCATAGATCTTTGCCGCATCAAAATTTTCGCCGTGTAAAACTGTTTTCGCACCGTAGGACTTGACTGCCAGTACCTTTATATCTGGCGTAGTAACAGGCATTACAATAATTGCCCTGAGATTGAGCTTTTGCGCCGACAGTGCGACGCCCTGAGCATGATTACCGGCTGAAGCCGTTATCACCCCGGTGAGATCTGGATGCGCCCGATGCATTTGATAAATTTTGTTGAAAGCACCGCGTAACTTGAACGAGTAAATCGATTGCAAGTCTTCTCGCTTGAGCCAGACCTGGTTATCAAATCGCTTCGAAATGCCACTCATGAAATCAAGAGGAGTTTCGCGCGCGACATCATAAACCCTGGCGGTTAATACCTTTTCTAAGAACTGTTGTTGCCGCATGAGCCGTGTGGTTTCTGTGTAATATTTGAAGCTGCGATTATGAATACTGCCAGCGTTCCAGGCAATAGCAATTCCACACTACTAGCGGCTAATATGAGTATTGCAATGACATTTGCCAGTACACTGGTTAAGATGCGGCGGTCTCCTGATTAGACTCTAAACATGAATCCGGAAGAAAAAAAGAAAATAGCGGCAGAGGCGGCCCTGGAGTACGTCAAACCCGGCTCGATCATTGGTGTCGGTACCGGATCTACGGTGAACTATTTTATTGACCTGATAGGCGAAAAAATGCCTGGAGATATCGAGGCTGCCGTTTCCAGCTCAGAAGCCTCGACCGAGCGCATGCGCCAATGGGGCATTCGCGTCATTGACCTAAACGATAGCAGGCGTTTGTCGATCTATGTTGACGGCGCCGATGAGTCAAATCACGAGCTGCATTTGATCAAGGGCGGTGGTGGTGCACTCACGCGTGAAAAAATAGTCGCTGCTGCCAGCGATCAATTTATTTGCATAGCCGACGAAAGTAAACTGGTTGATACGCTCGGCAAGTTTCCACTACCCGTTGAAGTTATCCCGATGGCTAGAAACCTGGTCGCGCAGGCACTCATAAAACTGGGCGGTTCACCCAAATGGCGTGAAAATTTCATCACCGACAATGGCAATATAATTCTCGATATCCACGGTATGTCGATAAGCAACGCGCCGCAACTGGAAAATCAGATCAACCAGATCACGGGCGTCGTGAGCGTGGGTCTATTTGCTCATCGGCCAGCCGATGTGCTAATTCTCGGTGGTGATGAAGGGGTACAAATAATTGGCGGTTAAATAAAAAAGCCCGCTTGCAGCGGGCTTTTTTGTAACTACCTGATGGCAGCAGATTAACGCTTGGAGAACTGAACTCCGCGACGGGCTTTGCGTAAACCCACTTTCTTGCGTTCAACCACTCGCGCGTCACGCGTTACGAATCCCTCTTTACGCAGTGATTCACGAAACGATTCGTCGAATTGCAGTAATGCTCTCGTAATACCTAATCTGATGGCACCTGCCTGACCACTGGGACCACCACCTTTAACTTTGACATTGATATCGAATTTGTCTAACAATTCAACCGTTTGCAAAGGCTGGCGCACCACCATTCTTGAAGTCTCGCGACCAAAATACTCTTCAATGCTTTTACTGTTAACCGTTATCGCACCACCGCCTTCTGTTAAATAAACCCGGGCTGATGAACTCTTGCGACGGCCTGTTCCGTAGTATTGTTCGACTGGCATATAATTCGATCTCTTAAATTTCTAGGGGCTGAGGCTGCTGCGCGGCATGTTCGTGAGTACTGCCCGCGTATACCTTAAGTTTTTTGAACATGGCTCTACCAAGCGAATTCTTCGGCAACATGCCCTTGACTGAATGCTTGATAATTCTATCTGGATGCTCTGCACGCATTTTTGCCAGGTTAATCGATTTGAGATTACCAATGTATCCAGTGTGGTGGTGATATATTTTGTCAGTTTCCTTATTACCGGTAACACGCACTTTTTCAGCATTGATCACAACAATATAATCGCCCGTGTCCACATGAGGCGTATATTCAGGTTTGTGCTTTCCACGCAAGCGACGAGCGATTTCAGTCGATAAACGACCGAGAATCTTGTCGGTGGCATCGATTACGAACCACTCACGTTTGACTGTTTCGGCTTTGGCGCTAAAGGTTTTCATTCAAATTCCTGCAATGCTGTATTAAAGAGCAATGGCTTAATCTTACAAAGGGCGCGAATACTAAAGGATAAAGCACTATTTGACAAGCCATATCAAAGCCTATCTGGACGATATTTGGTATAAATTATCAACTCCAGGAATCGACATCAACCTCTGTTGAGTAGAAGATCAATTATGCAAAAAAAAGCGTGGTAATATGTACCACGCTTAATCCATCTATGGTTGATGGAGGAGTAATGCTAAGTGGCGGAGGGTGCCAGTGAATTAGCATTTCAGCATTATCTAATATACTGTTATAGGTGTCAAACAATTTAAATAACTTTCTAGCGACAAAACTTAAATGCTACAAAAAATCACCCCCCTCGATACCCTGATCGATGAACTGCAACACGGATTGCAAACCTGCCATGTGCAGCCGCCAGACCAGCAACGCCCCTACCCCGCAAGCAATATCGAGCATCAACCATTATCTGAGTCGGAGCAATTACACGTGGCCGGGCTAATGCGCGTCAACAACGCCGGTGAAGTCGCCGCCCAGGGACTCTATCGAGGACAGGGACTGACGGCACGAAACGCGAAAATGAGCGCCGCCATGCAGGCAGCGGCCGATGAAGAAAACGAACACCTGAACTGGTGTCAACAACGATTGAGCGAACTCAAGCAAAAGCGCAGCAAACTCGACGGCATATGGTACTGGGGGTCTTTTGCAATCGGCGCCACTGCCGGTGCGATAGGCGATAAATGGAGCCTGGGATTTGTCAAAGAAACCGAGCAGCAAGTTTATCGACATTTGGAGGATCATATATCGCGCTTGCCCGAAGCGGATCAGCGTAGTCGAATCATCCTCGAAACGATGAAAAAAGATGAAATGCAACACGCCATCAATGCAGAGGAGGCGGGAGCTGCGGAGCTTCCCCAGGTTGTAAAATCAGCGATGAAAATGGTTAGCAAGGTTATGACTTTTGCGGCTTATCGGATTTAGGATTATCTTGTCTCTTGATTTAGAATTTATTCAGGCCAATGGCCTGTAAACAACAGCTAGATAATAAGGATTTCGCACACCAATGCTTTCACTACTCCGTAGTTAATACTGAGTAAGTGCGCGAGTCACTTTTCTCGCGGTGAGAAAAGTAACCAAAAGAACCGCCCCCGAACAAGCCCTTTAATCGGCAAAATAGCGCCCATATCAGGGTCGGCCCACACGCGCTCCCGGCACGGGTGGGCCTGAAATGGCATCCTTGCCATTTCACCCTGATCTGAACACTATTTTGACGAGGACTTGAAAGGGGGAAGGGGAAAAACGTATCTCAAAGATTGGGTTTTTAAGTTGCCCTCTTTGTGTGCTGGAAATGAATCGATTTCGGTGGGTCTACAGGCAGGGGTGAGTGGCGGGATAGGAGCCACGAACGCCTGTACA
>CBDUSZ010000200.1:0-6357 GCA_965370015.1 uncultured bacterium
TCGGTTCATTTCCAGGGAGCCGAAGGCCACACGATTGGGCTGCCCTTTTCTTGGTTACTTCTTTTTGGCATAAAAAGAAGCAACTCGCGCACTTACTCGTTAGTAACTACGTAGATCTGAAAGCCTTGGTGTGCGAAAAACTAATAAATCGTTTAGTTTGCTACCAATTTGGCAATAGATTCCGGCTCTGGGGCCGGAATGACGATTTATACTATAACAATAAAAGATCAACCATCGGTACCACCGACGGTAATCTCATCGATCTTCAGAGTCGGTTGGCCAACACCCACCGGTACCGACTGGCCTTCCTTACCGCAAACCCCAACTCCCTGGTCAAGTGCCAGGTCATTGCCGACCATCGATATTTTACCCATGATATCCGGACCTGAGCCAATTAAAGTTGCGCCTTTTACCGGTGCGCCGATGCGTCCATTTTCGATCAGGTAGGCTTCGGAAAGTGAAAAAACAAATCGGCCCGAAGTGATATCAACCTGGCCACCACCGAAATTGACCGCATACAGCCCCTTGTCCACGGAAGCCAGAATTTCTTCTGGATCACTCTCGCCAGCGAGCATATAGGTATTAGTCATGCGCGGCATCGGCAGGTGTGCAAAAGATTCACGACGGCCATTCGAAGTCGACTGAGTGCCCATCAAACGTGCGTTCATTTTATCCTGCATATAGCCTTTGAGTACGCCATTTTCGATTAGCGTGGTGCACTGCGCGGGCACACCCTCATCGTCGATACTGAGTGAACCGCGACGATTTTCTAGCGTACCATCATCGACCACGGTACATAACGGTGAAGCAACCCGCTCACCAATACGATTACTGAAAGCCGATGTACCCTTGCGATTAAAATCTCCTTCAAGGCCATGACCTATCGCTTCATGCAGTAGTACACCCGGCCAACCGGGTCCGAGTACCACCGGCATACTCCCAGCGGGAGTTGCAACTGACTCCAGATTGACGACCGCCTGTCGCACAGCATCGCGGGCATATTCGTAGGCCGCATCGGTTTCGAAAAATAAATCGTAGGAGCACCGCCCACCACCACCGGCCGACCCCTGTTCGCGGCGACCATTTTGATGCATTAATACAGTTACATTGAGTCTCACCAGAGGTCTAATATCGGTTGCCAGGGTATTATCCGTGGCCGCGATTAAAATATGATCGATACCACCCGAGAGCGAAATAATCACCTGCTCGATACGCTCGTCGAGCGAGCGTATATAAGCATCCAACTGCTTCAATAATTCAACCTTATCATCTGCCTTGCGTCCATCTACCGGGTTCTTCTGGGTATATAAAGATTTAAATGTCTGTGTGTTAAGGATTAACTGCCCTCCCGCGTTCTGTCCCTGTCTTGCGATAGCGCGAGCGTTTTTTATCGCTTGCGTAATAGCATTCGACTGCAAATCATCACAATAGGAGAATCCGGTTTTTTCACCCGCCATGGCGCGAACGCCAACCCCTTTTTCAATATTAAACGAACCCTCGCGAATAATACCGTCATCCATCACCCAGGATTCCTGCTGACTGGTCTGGAAGTATAGATCTCCGGCATCAATATGATTGCTATGCAATCCATCGAGAAATTTAACCAGGTCTTCGATATTCAATCCCGTTGGTTGCAGTATTTGACCGGCTACATTATCCAGTGTTGACGACATAAGTATTAATCCTTAAGGTTCTAATTCGGCTCGATTGCCGACAATGAGTGTGACTTCATCAGCATCCTGGCTACCGGATGCTAGCATAATGTAGTCCGAGGGTACGCCAAGAGAAATAAACCAGTCGCGTAACTCCGAGGCCCAGATTTCACCACTATCCTCACCAGGGTATCGGATTAGCAGGGCAAAATTCGTGCCCTTATCCCAATATCTTACAGCGGCCCGAAGCGCTTCAAAGTCCTGAATAATACTGCCAGTGCGGGGGCGCGCCCACTCGTCAGCACTCAGAGTATAAATACGCAGACTATTCGCCGACAGGGGTAAAGCTATCACCAAAAGGAATAGCATCATATATAATCTATTTATCATTAAGCCGTTTCTCTTTTTCTATTAAGGTCTTTTTCACTAGCTCTACCAGTGGATTCTCCCAGGGGCCGGTTACCCTGTATTCAATCTCGACACTCTTATCGATTGCATCTTTAAACAATTTTTGTAGAAATAATAAGCCCCAGCCAACCGCGGTACCCGCTGCCAGGCCTCCAATAACAGGTAAGGTTTGTCTGATTTTGGGAATTACAACTAAAGTCTGATCATAGTTGCGCTCGCGCAAGCCGATTTTACCGCTAATCTTGACATCGGCCGAGGCTCCTTTCATTTTCATATCGTTGGTATACAGGTTTTCGCCTTCGAATTGATAGGTCCCCGAGATTTTATCAAATTTCAAGCCATCAAACAGTACGTCTGAAAAGTCCAGTGCGAGACGCCTGGGTAGCGCACTTAAGCTGAGCAATCCGACAAGCCGCCCCGAACCCGGCTCGAGGTTCTTAAGAACCCCATTGGTTATGATCAACCTTGCATCTCCAGCTAAACTCTCCCAGTCCATATGCAACAGCTCTCCCGACCACCCGATCTGGCCATCCATTTTAATTTTTCCATTGTGCATGGTATCCCCAAAACCCAATGCTGCCAGTGTCTGGCCTAGCTCATTACCAGTGATTGACAGGTTCAAGGCTGATCGGTGTTGCTCTGCTTCAGGCAGGTATTGCCAGCTGGCACTCGATTTCAGGGATACTTTATCGCGCCGAAATGCCAACGTATCTACAGTAAATCGGTTATCCTCAACACGCGTATCTATGCGAAAATCGGTGACCAGAAACTCACCATAAGACATCACTTTGCTGAGTAATTTCAGATTGAATAAATCCTCCGGCAACATACCTGTTGGTTGCGATTCGGAGTCGCCAGGCTGAAATTTCAGATATTCAAGATCAGCAATAACAGGATTTAGAGGAGAATTATGTAGCGGTAAGATGAAGTTTCCTTTCAGCAACGATGACTCGATTGTGCCGGTAAAGCCATCGGCAGCCCGAATCATGACTAAGTTGGTATCAGTAAATGCACGACCATGAAATAAGATCGTCTTGATATCCAGATCCAGGGTGTCGATCAGACTTAACATATCACCCGGATTTGTGTCATCGGATGCAATACGGGTTCTATAATAATCGATCCAATTGTCGAGTGGAAAATTCGCTATCGATCCATAAATTTTGATGCCTGCAGAAGATAATGGCCGCAGCGGGGCTGAAAAGCCAACACCGAGCAGCGACAATCGATAATTTTTATCGGCACCCGGTTTTAGTTGCCCTCGCATTTTAACATCAGGGCCGTAGTCGAAATTAAAGTCAATAGAATCACCCTTGAAAATCGAAACAGCCATTGACACTTGTCGATTCGAATTCACTGGTTTACTAAAGGGCTCCGGGAACAAAACTTCAGTACCCTGAAATTTACTTATTGCGCTGATCTGGACAGTCGGTTTAATCGCATTCGATTTTCCATTGGCAATGCCGACTCCGATTTGCCATTGACTGCGTCCAGCGAAGCCTTGGGTTAGATAATCCGGCAAAAGAAAGAGTAAATTTTGCATTTTCATGAGTCCTTTGGCGCTAATCAAAGTTTGGTTACTCATTTGATCGGTACTAACATCAATAATCACCGGATCGTCGTAAAACACAGCCTTTATCCCCTTGCCCGCTATAGCCTTCTCCGTGATTTTCAATTCGCCGTGTATGTGTGAAAATTCGATGCCCCAGTCCGGTACTTTTACCGCGGCATCGTCAAATTCAAGATTTACATCGACCCGCTGCCCGCTCGTGCTGCCTTTTCCTACGGGCAGGAAAATGGCAAGCGTTGTCGCCACAGAACCTTCTGCGTTACGTAGTTTTTTCATCACAGGCGCGTATTTTCGGCCAACCGGGGTGGCAATCCAGGTCTGCAAGGCGGTGGCCGTTGAAGTCCTGGCATTAACATCTACCTCAACTACGGAGTGCTTAAAGTCAGCTATCGAGATCGTCGCACTGGCTTCGTCGATCGACTCGAAGCTGACACGTTCGAGATCTATTTTCATGCCGGTATTGTGAAATAGCACACGTCCTTTGCCGTTTCGTGCCGGGGCCCATTTTGAACCGAAAAGAATATCGGTATTATCGACTGCAAAGTCGACCATCATTTCTCCTGATTTATTTTGCTGAAGAGACTGGATTTTTTCCAACCGGCCGTGGAATAACAAATTACCGTCGGATACATCGACTGCCTTGATTCCCCTATCCAGCCAACTCACAACTTTATCCGGCATAATCTTCACCGGTAAATATTTCGGCGTGCTGCTTCCAATCCCATCTTCAAATCTTGCGCGTAAATAAAGGAAGGGTTTTGCGCTTTTATCGGATTCTAGCCACAGTCGTCCAAAAACCCTGATATCATTATTGGCTGCTTCGAACGCTGGTACAGAAAGCAACAATCCATCCTCAAGCAAACTGATATTAGCTTTCAATTTGAACCGATCAATTTCTAAAGGCGCACGAAACTGATCGACAAAATCTAGCGACATCTGGCTACTGCCCAGATCCAGACTTATATTTTGATTGCCAAATACCAGACTCCCATCGACGTGATTAATGCCCGGGACTCCATTGACGGGCAGGCTAGTAATATTGACTGCCTCGGTCATCATCTGAAAACTATTTGTATCACCAGGATCCAGACTGAACCAGAGGCTATTAAGTTCCCCATGTAATTCACTCTGGGCCAGCATATCTACTATTTTCACTGGCACTAATGGCTCGTCTAAAACCCGCAAATTATATAATTCGAAATTTTCGACCCAACCCTCGACTCTGACAACCTGCCCGGCATTCATTATCACTCTTAGTTCTGTCCCAAAATTCTGTAAGGGAAGATAATTAATCAACAGACGTTCGAAATGGGTTTTAATATCCCATCGGCCTTCGGCCTGGTGAACACTGATTTGGCTCTTCAGGGCAAACGGTAGTAAATCGCCTCCTGTCTGGCTCTGATACAATCCCTGGTTGATGGATATATTTCCATTCAGCGCCAGAGTCTGATTGTCGAGCAGATTTAGCCAAACTTCGCCGCCGAGCTCAGCCTGCTTTATGCCACCAATATTTATGCCGAGCAATGACGCAACACGATCGAGTTCGAGGCGATCGGATTTTAAATAGACAACGCTATTTTCCGGACTGATAATCGATTTAATATCGAATTTATCGCCAAGCAAGTCAGGCAGGTTTGCGTTCAATTGCAGATAGTAAAATCCACCACGCTGCTGCGCATCGATCTTGATATTGTCAATTTGGTATTTTTCGCCAAGAGACTGGTCAAATACGATTAGTCGATTTATTTGCAGATGAAGATAATGAGGAATTTGCGCGATTAACTGTTTTATATCAGACTCTGAGTCTTCCCGACTAACCCCTCCAAGACTTATTTCGTTAAGCCACCATTGATGCGTGCTGTCCTTTCTTAAACTCAACTTGCTAATAGTGCCTGATACTTCCTGCACCACGGGCGACCAGTTGCGCAGACTTTTCCAGATATCAAATTCGACCGACATGTAGCTGACAGCCATTGCCTGCTTGCGATCTGGCAGCACTATCGAAGCATCGTTTAGTCTTAAAATAGGGTTGAACTGGCTCCAACTACCCTGAATACTGACAAATTTAATGCCTGGTGCGATGTCCCTTGCCAACCAGTTTTCGATATCGGACTTGAATAAATCGATATTATTCAGACCTAAGCGCAAACCGATGACAACCATCGCCAACAGGATTATTGTCAATGACAATAGCCTGGTAATAAATCGACTTAGCTTATCCATCTGGTAATAAAGCCGTATGGGCTACACAGGCACCACATCGTAATACTCTTGCGCAAAGTGGGCTTCTACCTGCAGTTTGACCGGAATTTTGACAAACGATTCCAACTCGGCGAGGCTACCAGCTTCCTCGTCGAGCAATCGATCGATTACATCCTGGTTAGCCATCACGAGTAATTGCTGTGCCTCGTCATATATCCGTGCCTCGCTTAGTATTTCGCGAAAAATTTCGTAACAAACTGTTTCGGTAGTTTTGTGCGATCCGCGTCCATGACAGGTTAGGCAAGTTTCGCACAGCACGTGTTCAAGACTTTCACGCGTGCGTTTTCGGGTCATTTCAACCAAACCTAAAGGCGAGACTTCGCAGACCTGGGTTTTAGCGTGGTCTTTGTCCAGATATTTCTCCAACGCGTTCAAGACCTGTCGTGTGTGTTCTTCGCGCTCCATGTCGATGTAATCAATGATAATAATAACACCCAAATTACGCAGTCGCAGTTGCCGCGCTAT
>CBDUSZ010000201.1:0-6354 GCA_965370015.1 uncultured bacterium
CTGATTAGCGAGGAAGTTTTCGATGGGCATTGAGGATGTCGGCGTATAAATTGCTATAAATAATTTTAGCTGCCGCAATCGCTGGTATTGCGAGGATAACGCCAAGGGTTCCAAATACACTGCCAAAAATAATAATTCCCAGAATTACCTGTACAGGATGCAGATTCACCGCCTGGGCAATCACTGCTGGTACCACTATCACATTGTCTACGATCTGGGCACTAATAATAACCAGTACTCCGAGGTATAGCAGGGAAGGGTCGAACGGCGTCATTGCGGATGCCACGAGTAAGGTCAAAACTATTGATATAATCGGCCCGACATAGGGCACCAGGTTTAATAAACCGGCGATGCAGCCGAGCAATACCGCAATATCCATGCCGATCAGCGTGAAGCCAGTGGCGCATATACTGGCCATGACAGCCGACTGGATCATTACTCCGCGGGTATAAGCCTGTAATTGCTTCGCTACGCGGTGATAAATTAGCCAGCCCAACTCAAAACTTGAATTGGGTAACCAGTTCATCAGGCGATTACGCACCGTTTTAAAATCCTTCAGCAGGTAATATGTTAAAAACGGCACCAATAGCGAAATGATTGCAAACCCGAGTAATTTGTTGGATACACTTAGTAGCAGGGATTGGCCTAGCGAAGAAGATTGCGACAACAGGCCAATGATCACCTTCGAAACATCCAGGTCGATGCCGACCTGGGTAGAAAATTCGTCGCTATAGTAGGTTAGAAACTTCTCCAGTTTTAATAGGATTTGCGGTAGTTTGGACTGTAACAGACTAATTTGATCGATCAGTTGTGGTAGCGCAAATCCAATCGCGATAAAGGCGAAAAAAACCAGTAATAACAACACAATTAAAATCGACAAAGAGTGATTGATATTGTGACGCACCAGGAACAGCGTGGAGGGTTCGAACAGGGCGTATAAGGTAAAAGAAATGATCACCGGGATTAGAACCGAGGACATCATATAGAAACTGCCGAGAATTATTGCAAAAACAAAAGCGAATATCTTAATCGTCTGAAAGTTGGCACTGGAGGTTCTGATCTGCTGTAAGTCAGGCATGGCTATAGATTTGCGATCAGTTGATTAGCCTGATAAAGGCGCTGTGCTAGCGTCGAAGAGAGGTTCATCAAAAATCGAGCGCCCAGACGGGGTTCGAATTCGATCCACTCTTCGAGATCCTGTTTAAGAAAATAAATCAGCGTGGAGTTACCGACGGAAAAGGCATCGGCAGCCCGGTTATCTGTTGCGGCGAGTGCGATTTCACCAAAGAAATCGCCTGGACCCAATAATGCGAGCTGTGTTTTGTTTGCCATTACCCGGGCCGAACCCTGCATAACCAGAATTGCACCGGCACCCTGGTCGCCTTGCTGAAAAATGACTTCGTCAGGCTTGAAGTGGCGCACGTGCATTTTAGCGGACAGAAATTCGATATGCCTGGCGGGGATATTTTTAAATAACGGCGTGTTTTGCCATAGCTTGGCGATGGTGTGCAATTCGCTGCTTTGTTGCTTAAATATGTTCGACCAGAAAATATTGCTCATTACCGGTGCCAGAATTGCCTGAAGGAGGCATTAAGAATAACAGACGATGAAATGACTGAGAACCTTGATTTGCAGCGTAGCGAATTAGCGGCCAGTATGGTGACTTTAACCGGCAGCTTGATGGAATCTGATGCAACCATCAGTTATCCGAAAACTAGCGTTCCTAATTTTCAGATAACTGCGCTTGAATTCAACATCAATTAGTTTAACTAGTTGATATATAATAAGAATTTGGCTCCCCGGCCCGGGCTCGAACCAGGGACCCATTGATTAACAGTCAATTGCTCTACCAACTGAGCTACCGGGGAATTGAGGTTGCGTATACTAAATGATTAAAATTCTGACGGCAACATCAAATCATTAATATTGTTCGAAAACCTGCTTGATTCTGTCCATCGCTTTTTGCAGATTATCCATGCTGGTAGCGAATGAAATTCGCATATATCCGTCAGCGCCAAATGCGGAGCCGGGTACCAGCGCAACACCAACCTTATCGAGTAACAAATTAGCAACATCGACGTCGGTTTCGAGGTCGTCGTGGGCATCGATAAAACTCTGAATATTGGGGAAACTATAAAAAGTGCCATCCGATTCGAGACAGCGAATATGTTTAATCGCGTTGAGCGCCGATACGACATAATCGTGACGTTTTTTAAATTGTACAACCATATCCCGCACGCACTGTTGGTCGCCGTTTAATGCGGCGACCGCGGCTGCCTGCGACATCGAAGCCGGATTAGAGGTGCTTTGGGACTGGATTTTTTTCATCGCCTTGATGATGTCCGCAGGACCTCCGGCATAACCGATGCGCCAACCGGTCATCGCATAGGCTTTGGAGACACCGTTAAAAACCATACAGCGGGAATAAAGCGCCTCACAGGCGTTAACGATATTGCAAAATGGCTCATCACCCCAGACGATATGCTCGTACATATCATCGGTGACGATGAGGATATCAGGGTGCTGCAACAGTACTTCACCGATAGCCGCCAGTTCCGCTTTTGTGTAGGCGACGCCGGTGGGGTTCGATGGGCTATTTAAAACCAACATGCGTGTTTTTGCGCTAATCGCGTTTAGCAGCATATCGGCAGTCATTTTAAAAGCACTATCGATACCGGCGTGGATGATGACAGGTTTGCCACCGGCTAAAATCACCATATCCGGGTAAGATACCCAGTAGGGTGCCGGGATCAATACTTCGTCTCCAGGATCGATAACCGCCTGGCAGAGGTTGTAAAAACTTTGCTTGCCGCCGCTCGATACCAGAATCTGCCCGGCCTCGTAACTCAGGCCGTTGTCGCGCTCAAATTTGTCAATTATCGCGCGTTTCAACTCTGCTGTTCCGTCGACAGCGGTATATTTGGTCTGACCGTTGTTAATCGCCAAAATAGCGGCATCTTTAATATGTTGTGGTGTATCAAAATCGGGTTCACCTGCGCCGAGGCCGATGACATCACGTCCTTCGGCGCGAAGCTGGCTAGCCAAATTTGAAACTGCTAAAGTGGGCGATGGTTTGATCGCACGTACGCGTTGAGACAAATCGTTAAACACAATAGTTTCCTGCCGGGATCGAAGTTGAATAAGAGCGAAGAATATACAATGCGAGGACAGGGTGTAAAGCCCTGTTCGGTAATCATTAAAATTTAATATTTGAATGACTAAGAAATTTAAACTTGTGACCGATTATCGGCCAGCTGGAGATCAGCCTGAAGCGATCAAAAAACTGGTAGATGGCTTGAACGACGGCCTGATGCACCAGACCCTGTTGGGTGTCACCGGATCGGGTAAAACCTTTACGGTTGCCAACGTGATCCAGCAACTCGAGCGCCCTGCGATCATCATGGCACACAATAAAACCCTCGCGGCACAGCTTTATGGAGAGATGAAGGAGTACTTTCCACATAATTCGGTGCAGTATTTCGTGTCTTACTACGATTATTATCAACCCGAAGCCTACGTGCCTGCCTCCGATACTTTTATCGAAAAGGATGCATCGATTAATGAACATATCGAACAGATGCGCCTTTCGGCGACCAAATCGCTTTTTGAGCGTAAAGATACGGTTATCGTCGCTTCCGTATCGGCAATCTATGGACTCGGTGACCCGGAGTCGTATCTGAAGATGCTGTTGCATGTAGTGGTGGGCGATGAAATCGATCAGCGCAGCATTTTGCGCCGTCTCGCAGAGCTACAATACAAGCGTAACGATATTGACCTGAAACGGGGTACCTATCGCGTACGCGGTGAAGTAATTGATATCCATCCAGCTGATTCCGAGCGCGAGGCAGTACGCATTGAGTTGTTCGATGCCGAGGTGGAAAAGATTAGCCTGTTCGACCCGTTAACCGGTGAAATCAACAATTCCGTGAAACGCATTACTATATATCCGAAAACGCATTATGCCACTCCACGAGAAACTATTCTGGCGTCTCTGGTACCGATTCGGGAAGAGTTGCAGCATCGACTGCTAGAACTCAAGGCTAGCGACAAGCTGGTAGAACAGCAACGTCTGGAGCAGCGCGTCAATTACGACATCGAAATGATGAGGGAGTTGGGTTATTGCAGCGGTATTGAAAATTACTCGCGTTACCTGTCGGGGCGTGAGGCAGGTGAACCGCCGCCTACATTGTTTGACTACCTGCCCGACGACTGTTTATTGTTTATCGATGAAAGTCATGTATCGGTGCCACAGATTGGGGGTATGTACCGGGGTGATCGTTCGCGTAAGGAAACGCTGGTGGAGTATGGTTTCAGATTGCCATCGGCTCTGGATAACAGGCCCCTGCGCTTCGATGAGTTTGAGCGCATGTCGCCGCAGACTATTTTCGTCTCGGCTACCCCGGGTGACTATGAAGGATCGCACAGTGGTGCAGTAGTCGAGCAGGTTGTGCGTCCCACTGGGCTGGTCGATCCGGAGATCCAGATTAGACCCGCGCAAACCCAGGTCGACGACGTACTGTCAGAAATTAATAAAAGAGTGGCACTTTCTGAACGCGTACTAATTACCACGCTGACCAAGCGAATGGCGGAGGATTTAACCGATTATCTCGGCGAACACGGCGTACGGGTGCGTTATCTTCATTCGGATATCGATACCGTGGAACGCATGGAAATTATCCGTGATTTACGCTTGGGAGAATTCGATGTCCTGGTCGGCATCAACCTGTTGCGCGAAGGTCTCGACATGCCCGAAGTCTCGCTGGTGGCTATACTCGATGCAGACAAGGAAGGATTTTTGCGTTCCGAGCGATCGTTGATCCAGACTATGGGCCGTGCGGCACGTAATATTAACGGCATTGCAATTCTATATGCGGATAAGATAACCGGCTCAATGCAACGCGCCATCAGCGAAACCGACAGACGCCGCGATAAGCAGGTTGCCTACAACAAACTTCATAAAATAACCCCACGCGGTATTAGCAAACGGGTAACAGATGTGATGGATGTGGGCTACGCAAGTGGGTCAAATAACCGTGTCCGGCGTTTTGACAAGGTCGCTGAGAAAATGCGCCAATACGATCAACTCAGCGCCAAACAATTGAATAGCAAGTTACAGAAGATGGAAAACCAGATGTATGAACATGCGCGTAATCTCGAATTTGAAGATGCCGCAAAACTGAGGGACGAGGTAATTCAATTCAAGGAGCATTATTTTAAAAACCCGATGTTCTCGATCAAATAGGCTTAACCCTTACCTGGCAGAATCACTATGGCACTACATTTTAGCGAACAGGAATTACAGGCCAGGCGTGATCGGGTCTGCGCAGAGTTACAGCAGCGTGGGCTATACGCGCTATTGTGTTTTCGCCAGGAATCTGATTTTTATCTCAGTGGTTACGATACCTTCGGCTACTGTTTCTTCCAGTGCTTCCTGCTTTGTGCTGATGGTCGAATAGCTTTGCTGACCCGGGCACCAGATTTACGACAGGCGCAACATACATCGGTAATAGAAGATATTCGGGTCTGGACCGATGTGGCAAGCAGTAATCCTGCGCGACAACTAGTGGAAATGCTTGAAGAATTCGGCTGTCGTGGCAAGACTCTGGGTATTGAGTTCGATGCTTATGGACTGCGAGCCTCGATATGGCGGCAACTAGAACAGGAAATATCCGGTTTTTGCCAACTCCTTGACGCCTCGGACATTGTAACTTCGCATCGAGTTGTTAAAAGTGACGCGGAAATCGAATACGTTAAAAGCGCAGCCGAGCTGGCCGATGCCGCACTGGATGCCGCGATTCCACTGATTCAGCCGGGTGCCTGGGAGGGCGATATTCTCGGCGCCATGCAGCAAGCCATATTTGCTGGTGGGGGCGACTATGCGGGTAACGAGTTTATCATAGGCGCTGGTTCTGACGCGTTGCTGTGTCGCTATTTTACTGGCCGTAAGCACCTTGCCGATGCGGATCAACTGACTCTCGAATGGGCCGGTGCCTATCGGCACTACCACGCCGCGATGATGCGTACCATAATTATCGGAGAAGCCGATGCCGAGCATCAAAGAATGCATGCGATTGCGCTAGAAGCATTGCTCGCCTGCGAGCAAACTCTGCGACCAGGGATAGCAGTGGGTAAAGTGTTTGATACCCACGCCCGAATCGCCGATGCCGGCGGGTTAAAGGCTCATCGCCTCAATGCCTGCGGATACTCACTTGGCACTACATTCACACCGACCTGGATGGACTGGCCGATGCTCTACCATGGCAACCCACTCATTGCCGAGCCGAATATGGTTTTTTTCATGCATATGATTTTTGTTAATTCAGATAATGCGCACGCGATGACACTGGGGCATAC
>CBDUSZ010000202.1:0-6325 GCA_965370015.1 uncultured bacterium
CAGTTCATGGCGTTTTTTGCCGTTCGTCAATTCAAATTGGAGGGCAGCTTGCGACTCTTTGCTGCCGTTAGGTGTTAAAAAAATGAACTGCTCCTCACGACCCGATATAGATACTCACACCCGTTCTCGATCATACTGGTAAAAGCTGGCAGGTAGCTGTCAGTGAGAGCTAACCATACTCGTCCACACTATCAGTCACCGCGTAGCCCGGTATCTTGAACGCCAGGGTATTCTGGAACGTGATGAAGAAAACAGCTACCTGCAACTGGATGGCATCGATGAAGATCCGATGCAGCAGCTCATTGGATGCTCGGTCAGCTATCGGATTGCGGTGGGGCCGCAACAGGGGCGTAAGGTGTTCACCCTACAGACACTACCAGCTGTTGAAGAGGATGATCGATATGTGCAGGTGGCGAAAGAGGCTGGTTTTAGTCCACATGCAGGGGTAGCAGCACAGGCCTGGGAGCGTGACAAATTGGAAAGGCTGTGCCGCTACATATCACGCCCGGCCGTATCGGAAAAACGCCTTTCGCTAACATCGGCTGGTAATATCCGCTACCAGCTCAAAACACCGTACACCGATGGCACGACCCACGTGATATCCAACTCGCTGGATTTCATTGCAAAACTGGCCTCGTTGGTGCCGAAACCGAAGGTCAATCTCACGCGCTTCCACGGTGTGTTCGCCCCAAACAGCAAACACCGAATTCTAGTCACACCTGCCAGGCGGGGCAAGGGCGGGCAAAAAGTCAGTGGTCAGGACAAAACGCCAGATGAGCGCCGCACGGCCATGACCTGGGCACACCAAAAGTAGGCCCCATGAGGGGACGGTTAAAGAGGGTATTCAACATTGATGTTGAAGCCTGCGCTCATTGTGGGGGTTCTGTAAAGGTAATTGCCTGTATCGAAGATCAGCAGGTTATTGACAAGATCCTTTCTCATCTCAGGAAGAAGGGTGGGCTACCATCACCCCCTGATGTCCTACCCGAAACCAGAGCGCCGCCTCAAACCAGTTTGTTCGGCTGACATCGGGATAGTTTGATGATTCTACTAGCTGATACCAATAGGTGACGGCAGGGTATAGCTATTGTCTAATTATGATTCCTGCCAGGAAATGATGAAAAAATTCACTAAAACTGCTGGAGTTGTTGGAAATTCGGCGCTGATGAGAAGGGAATTTATAAGGTATAGGAGAAGAATTTGAAAATTGACATCAGTAGGTAGGGCTTTTATGCTTCCTATACTTCGTATGCCCATCGTAAACAGGCCAATCGTTAAGAAATTTAAGCTAACAGAAGAAAAAAGCAAAAAGGAGTCGGATACATTTTAGCCTTTAATTTGATAAGAAAATGTATCCGACCCTTTTTTGGGAGAGGGCGATGATATCGTGCGTGTGCTGAAACACCTGGTGTTTGCGGTGGCATACGGTCTGCTTGGTAGCGTCATCGTGCTAGTTGGTTTGTATGTTTACCAGCAGGAAAATCGCCCGGATCTCAAGGTATGGCATCGCGCTGAACTGGATGCCGAGTTCCATGCCGGTCTTGAAATAAATGATATCGATGCTTACCTGCAGCTGGAAGAGAGGCTCTTTGCGCAACTCGACCAGCAGGTCTATGCACAAATAGATGCAACTGACCGCAGGCAGATCAACCGCTATTCAAGCGGCAGCCTGACTGATCCAGGCGGTTACCCGCAGAACTGGAATCGCAGTTTTGTGCTCTCGCACGCTGAACCGATTGCCGGTGCCGTCCTGCTACATGGCCTGTCAGATTCTCCCTATACCCTGCGTGCGCTGGGCCAGCAGTTGCATGACCGACAGTTCGAGGTCATCGGCCTGCGCCTGCCCGGTCACGGCACGGCACCTGCCGGTTTGAAAAATGTGACCTGGCATGATTTTGTGGCTGCAGTCAGGCTGTCTGTAACCAGCATGCGTGCGCGCATTGGCCCGGATCGGCCTCTGTATCTGGTCGGTTACTCCAACGGTGCGGCACTGGCAGTGGATTATTCCCTGGCGGTGCTCGAGGGCGAGGATATGACACCGGCAAACGGCCTGGTATTACTGTCACCTGCCATCCAGGCACCCTCGATTGCTGCCTATGCCATCTGGCAGGCACGCTTCTCGAGTTTGTCAGGACTCGATAAAATGGGCTGGACGGATATCCAGCCGGAATTTGATCCCTATAAATACAATTCTTTTACGGTCAATGCCGGGGACCAGATTTACCAGCTGACAAAGAATATTTCTGCACGCATAAATCGGCTTGCCGGGCCGGACGGCGTGGCCGGGTTTCCGAGAACGATTGCTTTTCAGTCAGTCGTCGATGCCACCATCAAGCCGTCAACGCTGGTTGATGCCCTGTTTATGAAGTTGGCACCGGGCGGACACGAACTGGTACTATTTGATGTCAACCGACACGCGGATGCCGAGCCGCTGCTGCGGGCCGACCCCGAGAATCTGACCAACCGCTTGCTGGCCCGGTCGAAGTTACCATTTACGTTGACGCTGGTAACGAACACGAGCGTGGACTCGAATGATGTCGTTGCCCGGACAAAGCTGGCAGGTACGATTTCAACCTACGATGATGATACTGAACTAGCCTGGCCTGGTGGGTTGTTTTCATTGTCCCATGTTGCCATCCCGTTTCCGCCCGATGATCCCGTCTATGGCGGTGTGCCGCAGGCAGGCATGGGTGAAGCAGGGATTGCCCTGGGCAATATTTTCATTCGTGGTGAACGCAACCTGTTGCAGATACCGGACAATTATTTCCTGCGCCTGCGTTATAACCCGTTCTTTGCCTACCTCTCCAACAGGGTACTGGCATTTCTGGGTTTGTAATTTACAGGCGAGGGCCTTGGAAAAATATTGACGAGGTCGAATACGCCACCCTGGAATGGGTGGACTGGTTTAACAATCGAAGATTACTGGAGCCGATCGGAAATATCCCGCCGGTCGAGTACGAGCTGATGTATTATCAGCAACTGGACGAGTCATCCGAGGCGGCATGACTCACACAAAACAGCCTCCGGAATTCCCGGGGCGATTCACCTAGATGAACTTGACCTCATAAAGTAAAACTCATAATCTTAACCATAAACCCCCGTTAACAATAATTTTAGTCAAGAAGGTTCTGATTTATTGATCAATTCGTTCCCCGCAATGACCTGTAAATTCGAACAAACAAGAGTTTCCTTAATAATTTATCGAGTTCGATCATGAAAAAATTATTGGCATTCATAATTCTCTTTTCTGTTTCGGTTTCAGCAATAGCCGAGACGGCAAGACTGGCGCATGTAATTCGCTTCACTGACTATGAAATCGGGTCCGAGGAAGACTGGCTGCAGGGGAAGGGGTTTAAATTTGAGAAAGACCTGCGCCATCGGAACCGAATTGATCTGGAAGTGAACAACGCCAGCCTGACGATTGAAGCAAAGCGACGCGCCTTTGGATTTATGGTTAATGAAACGGTAGATGTGGCGGAATTCACTCATGTTGAGATTGACTGGGGTGTCAATCTATTCCCCGAGGGTGCGTCATACGAGCAAGGGGTCCGTAACGAAGCGATTATGGTGATAATATTCATGGGCGATGAAAGGCTGCCAAGTGGCTCCGTGTTTATCCCTGATAGCCCGCACTTTGTTGGTCTCTACCTCTGTCACAACGATGATCGAATCAATTATCCTTACCTTGGTTCCTATTTTAAAAAACAGGGCAGATACGTTTGTAGCGATCGCCCCAAAGCCGGTGAAACTGTGACGACACGATTTGACTTGCTTGAAGCCTATCGAACGTATTTCGATAAGGAGCGTGATGATGATCCCAGAATATCGGGACTGGTAATTGGACTGGATACGAAAAAAGCAGGGAACGGCGGTAAGTCGTCGGCGTTTATTCGTGAGATCCGGATCTACCACTGAATGACCATCTAAATTGTTAGCTGTGTACAATGGACGACTATAGTGATGACCGGCTAAAGTCCTCGTATATCACGCCCCTCAAGCAGGAACTGTCTCCCATAAAAGCGGTGTCATGGCGAGTGCCTGTTATGTCGATGCGTCGTTACCACTATGCGCCTCAAAGGATCGAAAAAATAAACTCATTTTCCCACTCGCCTCGCTACGATTCTCTAAATCCGACAGACTGCTAGCGTGAAGTTAATTGTGGGGCGTAGGCCGCAATCGCCGTTTTCGCTTTTTTTTGCGTTTTTCACCAATTAGCCACTGAATCGACGCAAAACCAGGGAGCGGAAGAGAATGAGTAAAATCTAAATGGCTGCTGTTGGCCGTTTTTTGCCGTTCGTTCTTTCGGATCGAAGGGCTGGAGTCGACCCACAAGAGACGTTTGGCTAATTCAACAATTCCTTTACCATCGAGTTCTAAATTACGTTATTTTGGCTAACGGAATTTACAAATATTAAAACACGGAATGTTGCAAAAAGGGTGGCAGGCTAGTGTTCGGACTGGTGACAGGAAAGACAGAAAGAGAAGAGACAAAGGTGCGAATTTTCAGTGACGAATGAAAAATTCGATATATTTTCTTTTTATACCGGGCTGATAGTTATAAAGACATTCGTTTGTCTGGAATTAACATACGAGTAACATAGCTTTTATACTTCATTAAATCAGTCAAGAGATTCAGCCAGTCGGGTACGGGAGACCACGATGAGTAACAACACTCCAAATGCGTTCACTATTCCCCACCAGTTCTCAAGAGCCAGTAAATCCATTCTAACCCTTGTATTCTTCTTTCTCACCTTTTCCACATCCCCGGCACTTGAACTTCTCCTGGGCACCAGCCAGTCCGGTACTTTCGATCATCACACGGGCCGGGCTATCTGCCGAATGCTTAACAATCTGGCTGAAGATCTGGATTGCAGGGTCGAGCCCGCTGACGATGCCAGTCATGCCGATGCTGCGGTGCACAATCTGACCAATATTCACAGTGGTTCACTGGATCTCGGCATTGTGAACTCCACCAGCCAAGCCAATGCCGTTAACCGAAGTGGGCAGTTTGAGTTTCTCGACATCCGTTATGATAATTTGCGTAGTCTTTTCTCTTTAAATAGCATCCCGTTCACGCTCATCGCCTATCAAGGGTCAGGTATTCGCTCCTTTGAAGATCTCCGGGGCAAAACCGTCAACATCGGTAATCGGGGTTCATCGCAACGTGAGATCATGAATTCCCTCCTGGCAGCAATAGATTGGTCGAAGAATGAATTCAGACTGGTAGAGCAAATTCCCGCATCCCGGTCCCAGGATTCGATGGCATTGTGCCATCGCAATGTGGATGCCATCGTCCGGGTCAGCGTGCATCCTGATTCTTCGATTCAGCAGGTCGTTAAACTGTGCAATGCAGAACTTATCAGTGTTTCAGGGCCGGATATTATGCAGTTCATCAGGCAAAACCCAGCCTATCAGGCTATTAACATACCGGGAGGAACCTACGCGTCCAATCCCGCCCCGGTAGCCACCTTTGGAGTAAAGGCTACACTGATCACGTCCGAAGAGATGGACGAGGAATTAGTTTATATCATTGTCAGGACACTGTTTGAAAACATCGATCGCTTGAAAAGAACTCACCCATCTTTCGCATTGCTGACGCCAACACAGATGTACACTGACAGCTTGACAGCACCGCTACACCGGGGCGCCATAAAGTACTATCGCGAGAAGGGCTGGATCCAGTAGAGCAAAGACACCTGCCGCATGACAAGGATGTGAAAATGGAACTCACTATTGTAGATGTTTTGCTGAACAACTCCTGGTGAGAAATCAGTTGGCGATGGTGCGTCAGCTGGCAGCACTTTCTAATGCGCAGATGCGGGTCATCGCTTATGCACTCCGAAGGAAAGTGTGTTGCTCAAGACTATAGGGGCGCATTAAAGTAAATTGTTAAATAGGACCAAACTCGATTGTTTATTTTGTAGCTGAATGTCTATAAAGGGTGATAACGGTTCATAATTTCCACAAACCAAATGGTCGCTATTGGCCGTGAGTCGTCCTTATAGGCTAGGATTTAAATGGCAGCTATTGGGAAAGCAGTTGTTCTAGAACCCTCGGTCAACGGCAGAATTCGACCGAGGCTGTGTGAAAACTCTATAATTCACCAAGGGCTAGAAAATGTTATCCACCGATTACTGAAAATCGGGTTGAAATCAACTTAGTATTATCCACTTCGTGATTAAAGCAGAGTCATATCATGGCTGCATTTACCACAAAGATATATAGCAAATAGTTTTCACACAGCCTGGACCCAAAACAGATATCTACCAGGTAACCACCTAAGGCATTTTGGCTAAAATATTTGCTTTATAATGAAAATAGGATG
>CBDUSZ010000203.1:0-6268 GCA_965370015.1 uncultured bacterium
ACTCACGATAAATAAAAATAATTTAAATAATGAGAAGGTGTTGTGCAATCTGCTAGTAACGCTTGGTCGATTGCATAAAAGTGAAAATAAATTTCAGGGCACTGTCAATCTGGCCGAACTGTTACATCTTTACTACCGGTTGATTCCACAACAGTTGCAACGTCAAATCGAAACCAGCTATAAAATAGCAGTTAGTAAAATAGAGCGTTTAGCGGTTAAAGAAAAGTCATTAGTGCCATCCCACAACGATCTGGTACTGGAAAATATTTTAATCGATGGGTCAGAAAAAGTCTGGTTCATTGACTGGGAGTATGCATCGATGGCATCGCCTTACTGGGATTTGGCAACCCTGTGTAATGCGGCAAGTTTTGACCATCTTCAATGCACCATGCTGCTAGCGGAATATAAAAGACACAATCTGAACCTCGATGCCGAAATTCTATTTGAATATCGATATCTGTTAAAAGTCTTGTCGATTTGCTGGATGGCTGCCTTTACCGATATCGACCTTGCAGGTGAGCTGGAAAAATTAAACGCCTGCCCCGACGCTTTTTAATAGAAGGTATAGTAGCGTGTTGCCGTTAGTGGGAAATGCCGGACTGCGCAGACGAATAATTGCCATCGCCGGCACGATGGATGTAAAAACCCACCCGCTGATACACCTAAGCTGACTTAACCCCTGTTATAATTCGCCAATGTTAATGCACACCACAAGTCTCTATTTCACAACCGTACTGATCTGGGGATCTACCTGGTTTGCGATCAAGTTTCAGCTAGGTGTGGTCGAGGCCGAAGTGTCGCTGGTTTATCGATTCCTCATCGCTGCGGTTATTCTGCTTTTGTTTTGCCTGCTAACGAAACGCAATCTACGGTTTTCGATATCGCAACATTTTTTTATAGCGTTGCAGGGTCTGTTTTTGTTTTCGGCCAATTACCTGATATTTTACTGGGCCACCGGGTTGCTAACCTCGGGTATCGTCGCACTGTTATTTTCAACGGTGATTTTTATGAATATCGTCAATGGTGCATTATTTCGGGGGCAGTCGGTAAGTGCGCGCGTGGTAGTGGGAGCCATGTTTGGAATTTCCGGCATCGCGGCAATATTCTGGGCAGAGGTGTCGGGCCTCGAAAACGATGCATTGACCTGGCAGGGCTTGTGGATGTGCCTGGTTGCGACCTATTTTGCCTCTATTGGCAATATTTTGTCCGCTCGAAACCAGCGATGGCATTTACCGGTGGTGCAAACCAACGCCTGGGGTATGGCTTACGGTGCGCTCTTCATGGGGATTTTTGCCCTGTATCGTGGCGTGGCTTTTGATTACGACCCGACCGTTAGTTATAGCCTGTCGCTGCTTTACCTGAGCGTGTTCGGATCGATATTCGCATTCGGTAGCTACTTAACCCTGATAGGCCGAATTGGTGCGGATAGAACTGCCTACGCGGCAGTGCTATTCCCGGTGATCGCATTGTCAATCTCGACGCTGTTTGAGGACTACCATTGGACGCCAATTGCTATTTTTGGCCTTGCCCTGGTTCTGTATGGTAATTATCTGGTGTTGAAAAAAGCATCCAGTTCTACAGTTACGGCTATAGAAACCTAAGTAGCCACTACTATATAAAGGCATGGATTAAGAAAATCCCAAATGCCGATGCGATGAGGCCGCCAATACGGCCCAGATAATTCGTCCGCAATAATGCCCAGGACATAAGGTTGATGAAATTACTGCGCCCAATCACCGCGAAAATTACCGCAGCAAATACCGATAACCAGCCAATAATTTCAATTACGAAAGGGTATTTAGAGCCACCTGATTGATAAACAAGGAATATACCTAGCACGAGTCTTATTGCTACAGCTAATATCTGTATTTCAATCTTGGTTATATTTTTTCGTAAAAGGCCAAATACGTTTTCCGGATTAGCTAATATCACAACTCCGGCTAAAAAAGTCAGAGCGCCAAAAACGACTATAAAAAAGGTCATGCTCTAATCCCTGATTGAGCCAACAAAAATTGACCAGTTATAGATATCTCTTAATTCTCTCAAATAACAGTATCCGTGCTGCATGGGGTTGATAGACGCAAAGTTAAAACGAGACTTTCATCGTCGATAACTACGCGCTCTGTTTCAGTAATTGATTAAATTGTTCAATCGGTAACGGTTTGCTGAACAAATGCCCCTGATAATAGGTGCAATCCTCTTCAAGCAGAATTTGTCTCTGTGCTTCCGTTTCCACGCCTTCGGCTATGACATTTAGTTTCATACTTTGTGCCATGGCAATGATAGTTCGTACAATCGCCTTATCGCTGCTGTCGGTGGAAATATCGCGTATAAACGACTGATCAATCTTGAGCTGGTTGATTGGTAACAATTTGAGGTATTGCAGGGATGAATAGCCGGTACCGAAATCGTCTAAAGAAATGCCCACTCCGATTTTACTCAATGCATTCATGGTCTCTATGGTGTCTTCAATGTTGTCCACCAACAGGCCCTCGGTTAGTTCCAGCTTGAGCCGCGTAGGGTTTATGTCATGGTGTTTTACGTTAGCTTGAACCTGGGCAGAGAAGCCGGGTTGGCGAAACTGCCTGGCACTAACATTGACAGCCAAAATGAGGTTACGGGTGAGTGGGTCTTGCTCCCATAGCTTGATCTGGGCACAGGCAGAATCCAGTACCCAGCGACCGATGGGCAGAATTTGTCCGGTTTCTTCTGCCAGCGGTATGAATTCAGCGGGGAGCACCAGGCCACGTTCCGGGTGTGCCCAGCGGATTAACGCCTCTGCACCGAAGGGACGACGCGAACTATCCACCTGAACCTGGTAATACAAATGGAACTGTTGATTTTCAAGCGCCTTGTGTAATTCACCTTCCAGGGCTGCGTGGGCATTAACCACACGCTGCATTTGCGCATCGAAAAAACGCAGCGTGTTACGTCCAGCCTTCTTCGACTGATACATGGCAATATCTGCTTGTTTCATCAGTTCTTCGACAGATGTTTGATGACCAGCGAAGAGGGTAGCGCCGATGCTGCCGCTGCCGCGATATTCGTGCGCATTAAGCTGATAATATTGATTCAGGAGCTTGAGTATTTTTCCGCCAATGATCTCTGTTTGTCCGACTGCCTGGGAAGAGTCAGTACTCAGGAATTCTAATATTACCAGGAACTCGTCACCACCCAGTCGTGCCACGGTATCGCCCTGACGTACGCATGACTCTAGCCGATTGGCGACCTGTTGTAACAGCAAGTCGCCTATATCATGACCAAGCGAGTCATTCAGAGTCTTGAAATTGTCCATGTCAATAAACAGTAACGCGCCTCTTCGGCCACTGCGCGCACTCGAGTCTAATGCATGTTGGAGTCGATTCATCAACAAGCGCCGGTTTGGAAGATTGGTTAGTGCATCCTGGAATGCCAGATTATGGATTTCTTCCTCGGCACTCTTACGCTCGGTAATGTCACGTGATAAAACGATAAAATGTGGCATATCATGATCGGAGGTATGTTTTCTGGATACCGATAGCTCAAACCACAGCTTACCCTGGGGTACATCCAGTTCAATTTGCTTGCCTTGAGACCTGCCATTCTGATTGGCCTCTTGTAACGCGGACATCACGATTTCGACAGCCGGCGGGGGAAGCACTTCGTGAACTGTTTTTCCTAAAAATTCTTCCTTGGGCGCGGCAAGTAAATCTGCAGATAAATAATGACAATCGTGATAGCGGCCCTGAAAATCGATCTCAAATAAAAGGTCGGGAATTGCAGCCATTGTGGCCTGTAACTGGAGCTGGGTGTCACGTACTTTGATTTCAATAAGTTTACGTGCGGTAATATCCTGAGCGATACCGCGCATTATTATGGGTTTTCCGTCCGCGGAAAATTCAACTTGCCCGGCAGAACGTATCCATAGAGTCTCTTCGCTTTTGCCGATCGCTCTATATTCGACTTCGTATTTTGTGCCTTGCTCGATATGCGACCTGGTAGCATCAATCACCTTCTGTTGATCTTCGGGGTGTACAAGTTTGAGAAAATCCTCCCAGCCCGGATTATTCATGCAAGGAAATCCCAACAAAGAGACACAACTATCCGACCAGGTTTGCTTGCCATTGACTAGATCAGCTTCCCAGGTTCCGATGCCACCCCCTATCTGGCTTAGGCGGAGGTGGGCTTCACTTTCGCGAAGTTCTTTCTCGAATTGTTTACGCGCCCTGAAATTTTGATAACCTACGGTCAAGGTTGAACAGGTATCTAAGATCGGTGCTAACCAGTCGATCAGATCCTGTGTATATCCAACAGGGTGATTTGCCACACCGATCATACCAATCATTTTTCCGTTTAAATGAAATGGCAAACCCATAAAAGAACGTATCGTGGGATGGCCATCGGGTAGTCCGCCGAAGCGAGGGTCACTGGGCGGATCGTTGGCTATAATCGGTTTTCCGGTTGTGATTACTGAACCGAACAAGGTTTTCGGATTATAAAGCTCCAGGCCTTCTATAATGCTGTCTTCGTAGGTAAATTTAAACTCTTCGCTCCATGCACTTTGAGTGATGGCGTGAGTTTTTAAATATGGCACAGTGTCCGTCTTATGAAATATTTCTCCGATAAACCCATATTCACTCTCGGTTATAGAAAGTACTATATTTAATATTTCATCAAATGAATTCTTTGGATCTGAATCAATGATAAAACGAGACTGGGCCCTTCTAATTGCCTCAAGCATGCTTTCTGCATCATGCCTGAGTTTATGATGCTGTTGTGTCATAAATAGAAAATCGGTTTATTAAAATTAAATGTCAATAGCCTGGGGCTACGGCCGGGGTATGCCTGATTTATTTTAATCGGTAACTGATACCGCTTTTTGAATCAGTGGAACCAGGGGCTCGGGTAATTTGATATTGCCTGCCAGTGCAAATTCATGTGCATCTGAAGACATTTTTTTCCAGGTCTTACGAATAATATCGATCCATTTTTCTTCGCTATATTCTGGATGTTTCTCAACAAATGCTAACATGTAATATTCAATAAACACCAGGCTGGCCACATCCTCCAGTAACTGGGTGTCATCATTCACCCTAAGGCCTTTTTTCCCTACTGCTTTTTTTGCGCGTTCGAGTGACTCTTCATCGTATCCAGCCTGAGACATCAGAGCCGCTACATTTTCAGCATGAAATTTATACAGCCTGGTTCGCCACTGATGGTAACCTTGACGATTCATCGGATAGGCATCTCGTGGCGATTTCCAGCGTTGAATATGCTGGCCGCGAATGGCCAGTTTGACCACCTGATTTGCGGTCGGGTGATAGCGCTCGAGCATTTCTGACATACGATGCGAATAAAGCAATTCCTTCGGCCATTCCTTACCATCAGCTATTTCAATATTAGGATCTTCACTGTTGGCCTTATCCATCAGAGAAACAGTTTTTTCAAAGGCTTGTTGGTTCATTCGTAAATCTCCAAAGCGTATATTTCAAAATCAATGGGGTCAGACTCGATTGATTTGTTTTCGACTCCCTTCGGCTTCCTGTTTTCGTTCGCAACGTGGGTAAATTTTTTCTTTGCAGCAATTTTGCTATCTTAGCAAAATAGGGAAAGCGCGCCATAACAATACGCTATCCTGGCAAATTGGGAATCTCTCCTTTCTTTAAAACGAAGATATCAATCGAGTCTGACCCCATTGATCGGATGTATGCGGCAGGATATAATTATTATTTTTGCGGAAGAATTTAATGGCCGATTCACCCATCATTATAGAACCCGCCTCTTTGCCGCCCGACAGTTGCGTTATTTGGCTACACGGGCTTGGCGCGGACGGTCACGATTTTGAGCCAATAGTGCCAGAGTTGAAGCTAAATGAGATTTTAAGTACGCGTTTCGTGTTTCCCCATGCACCGATGATTCCAGTGACGATAAATCAGGGATTCGTGATGCGAGCCTGGTACGACATTAGCGATTCTAAAATTGATGCCGAGCAGGATGAAAAGGGAATTCGAAAATCCGAAAAAATACTCGTACAGCTTATTGACGAACAGATTAAATCGGGTATTGCCAGCGAGCGTATCTTCATCGCTGGTTTTTCGCAGGGCGGCGCGATAGCCTTGCATACCGGGCTGCGTTATCCAAAACGCCTCGGCGGCATCATCGCGTTATCAACATACTTGCCGTTGGCAAGATCTCTCGTGGCTGAAAAAAATAAAATCAATAAGGGCTTACCGATATTTCTCGCACACGGTTCCGAAGACCCGGTAATACCCATAGACCTTGCTTATAC
>CBDUSZ010000204.1:0-6248 GCA_965370015.1 uncultured bacterium
TATCTGTATTGGCAGTAAGAAACAGTGGATTTGAATCCATCAATTTATCAGTCACGATCACGTGGTGGGCTTCAGTCACCCCGATGCTTTTAAAGCCCTCTTGCAGGGCATGCACAGATGCCATGGGCAAGCCATTCAGAAACACCTCTACACCGCGAAGAAACATCAGGTTATCCAGCACCAACTCCGCTGTTTTCTCGGTAGGAACCCCGTCAAAGAATTTAAGAGTTCCAATGCGGGTTTTCACCTTGTCTGGTGTCATTATGGAACTGGGGATCGGCGTGTTATAACCTTTCGGGACTTTTTGTTGAGCATTAACATTACCAAACAAGATGAGATTGGCCATGCTGACAACCAAAAATATCTGGATTAAGTTTTTAAGTGTTTTCATTTGGCAATCCTCTTTGCTTATCTCTTTCGATTATTGTCAACGAGCTATCGTAATATTTCCGGCTGTGACATTTTCCAGGTTTTCATTTTTTCAGCATCAGGCACGCATTCAGGTTTCTTCTCGTTGATGACTATCTCGATGCCACCTTCCGCATTTCGATAACAGTAAATTAACGCGGGGAGTGAAACAGATCTATTGGACCTTGGTCCAATAGATCAAGGGGCTGTCCGAGATAATTAAAATTATTTAGGGCGGTTTAATGAGATGAAATGGTGGTGGCAAAATGATGCATGAATCAATGTGGATAACGCTCGCATATATCAGCGCTGGAAATATCTGGTTGGCGGTGATTGTAAGGACGAATCTGCGGCCCCATCGAAAACCCGCTATTACGACCTTTTTGAGGGCGTATCCCTCTATATTGTGAATGGCAGATGACCAACGGCAACAATGATCATTAATTATTGGAATGGTGTGCAATTGATTCCTTTTTATTTGAACATTCCAGTGGATCTATCGGATCCAGTCGCGCAGCCATTAAAGTATTCCTCCTGATCCAACGGTAGAGCGTAAGCGGATACCTGTTCCCCTGGTCTGTTACTTCGTAGGCTGTATTGGCGACAACAATCCAGCTAAATGTACAGTGATAATTATGCTGATAGGTCAGGTAAACAATAACCAGTGTATATTCACCAGGTTCTAAATCGAGCCTGTATGACGGCTCCACAGCATTACCATTGACATTGACGATGGGGTAATTGGATTTAATGAATGCATGATCATCACCTTTGAACACAGGCGGTTTTACACATGCGCTCAGTATCAGGTAAAAGAGGAGGATTATCGCTCGGATTTTCATCGTGCCGTAATACCTATGAAGTAACCATCAACATCCTGGCTGGTGATTATGCCTGCTGTTAGGCCAATCATTTGCCATCCAAATTTGTCGAGAGGTTTAATGTTTATTTGCCATTCCATCCCGACACCAATTTCGAACAAACTTGTATAGCCAAGCGAAATCTTTTCCTGGCTAATAAAATTCACGTGGTTTGCATAAAGTTGCCAACGCCATGGCCTTCCCAAAGTTGTCAGGTTTGTCGGGCCAGTTAATCTGCTTTTTACCTGTAATATATCGTTCCAGGTTTCGGTCGCCAGTACCGGGTTATCCTCACTAAAGGTATCGACGTGGATCAAAGTATAATGTGCAGACAGCTCTAACCTGTTGTTACCATACCAGCGTGAATAAAGTGCATCCAGGGATCCTGATGTAGATAACATCTGTGCTGTGGTATTAAATTTAGCTGTTGTTGTAGCATTGCCATTTGGTGTAACAGAGAGCAGCCCATCCACAATGGTATCTGTTTGCAAGTCTGATAGGCCAAGAGAAAGATAGGGCCGGAGTTTGAAATACTGGTTGATTGGAAAACTGAGTCCCAAAGAGCTACGTAATGCCACAACATCGCGTGTCATGTCCACTTGCACAGGCTGACCGTTGTCACCAATGATCTCGAACTTGTCATGTAATGATCCATCGATAAGAGCTAAACCCCAGTAGCCATTAAAAATAGGATTCTTTAAGGTAAATTTTGTAGAAAAGCCGAGGCTGGAACGGCGTTGCTCCGATAATCGGTTTCCATCGTCTACTGTCAGCGATGCACCTTCGAGACCCGGTGAGATAGTCGTGTTAATAAACGCAATAGCAGATTCACGCACCACCGTGTCTGACAATGCGCGTAATCCCGGTATAATGTCAGCATTTAGCGCTGGTGTGACCACCGCATGTACAAACAGTGCCAGCAGAATTCTTGCGATTAATGGAAATTTCATAATACCTGCCATTAGCCAGCTACTGACTAACATTTCCCTTAGAAATTAATAATCAAACTGCTTTTTCTATACTCACATCCGGTTAATCGTATCTGTAAATTATCAGACTAATATATAGTAATAATTGAAAATTATTGTTCAGACAAACGGGGCCACTTCCGTTACTTATATTGAGTGGCGACAAAATCTATAAGAACAACCACGGCTGTTATACTTTTCTATCGCCTTCCAGGGTGAGGCGATCGACTTATGCAACAATAGAACCTCTGTGCGCGTTGTGCGTCTGTGGTTAGTTCCTTCTCACCAGTGATACTGGATATAAAACGTGTTGTAATTGCTACCGCCTTTGATGCGCCCGAATGCCGATGAGCTTTCGAAGATAGAAGAGCGGTGATGCAGGCTGTAACCGAACCACATGTCACGCAATTTGCTGACACCCAACAGGTCACCGACACTGAAGTCGATGCTGATATCAATATAATTCATAAGCTTGCTGGCGCGAAAGCCCTTGTTGTCCATTTCTCTTTGCTCAAGATTGGTTATTTCCTTTGCATACGACAAGCCTTCCGCGATGCCAAGCCGCCAGTCAATCGGCACCTTAAAGTTCCAGAACAGTTTTAGTGCCAGCAGGTATTCCGTGGTTGGCTGCTGGTCATAAGTTATACCGCTGTCAGGGTCGGTATAGGGGTCGGCTGGACGGTGATAAACCAATCCTGGCGTTAAATAAACATCGATTGCCTCTACACCGAACAGCGAATCGGAAACAGGGTGGCCATAGAATATAGACACCATCTGGTTGTTCTGCGGATCGTCTTCGACATCCCAGCGAAACAGTATGTCACCCATATCCGATGGAGTACTCCAACCATAGGCCAGGCGCCAGTAGGGCCTGGCGCCCAGCTTTGGCTTTGGCGGTTTGTTTTTGTCTTCAAATAAAGCTACGCCGAGATAAATTTCTCCGAAGGTGGATCTGTTAATAGAGGCAGAGTTGCGGGTGTCGCTATCCAGCAGCGTTGTGACCTGGGCGCGCCCGAGCAGGTACAAGTTGCTGATAACGTGGTACCGGACTTCCGAGCCGATAGTCAGATCCCAGCCACTGCCAATTTTATTATTGAATACACTGCCGGGATTATTTGGGTTGTCAAAACCATCAAGTCCAAAATAGCGATCGTTAAACTGCGCACTTTTATATCTAAGCGTTGCGTAGGGATTAAGCTCCCATAATCCAGATTCCCAATAGTAGTGTCCGTTAAGGTTTGAGTAGGGGTGCCCTTCGTCATCAGACATGATTTCAAAATTCGTTTCGATGTTTTCATTAAAGTAGTACTTCGTCTGCAAACCCAGGTCTGTACCGCTGCCGCGAATCTCGTTTTGGAAATCAGATGGGATATCAAAGAAGCGGTAGCGACCTATCAAGTTAATCTGCAACTGTTCCTTTGTATAAAGTTTGATACCACCGGTCAGCCCTCGGAGAAATACATATTCGCTATCGAAGTAAAGCAGTGGGATGACATCCGTCACCTGTTGATCTGCGGACGGGTATGGAATTTCTGCAATTCGAAAATCCATGGCAATACCCCAGGGATCATTTTTGTTGTATCCGTTCTCATCAGCATCCGCCACAGTAATGAAGCATGCAAGCAGAATAAAAACCACACCGTGCTTTAGTGTGGGTGTTATCCAATATTTACTATGGTAATAAATAATCCGTTTACCTACGCCAGGCGGTATCTATGATTGAATCGAGGCAGTGTGTTTTCTGGGTCGGCACCGGCGGCATTGAAGTAATGCAGGCATACTGATTTAATGCCATAGGGCCAATCATCATTATATTTTTGAGTGCAACCTGTCCATGACACTCCGAGCCCATCCGCTGTGGATTGTTTTACGCATTGGCATTGCAACAGGAGGTTAGCTGTAAATCAAAATAGTATGGCTAAACTAACCATTTCACCGTTTTTGATTTGTGTGAAGCCTATTTCGAATGACACAACGCCCATATTCATACCTACACCAAGTCCCAATGAAGTCTCAATATCGTCTTTGCTTTGAGGACCATTAGCGTCGAGATCATAATACATAGCCCCTGCCTTAAGTTTTAAGTAAACTCCTAAGCCCTTATTGGGGCCTATGGTTTTATAAGTAGCATGGACACCTAAGGTATCAAGCGAAAAATCCTGGCCGTTTATACTGCCATCAATAAAAGAAGTGGTAAAATCACTTTCAATGCCGACAACGCCATAGCTTTGAACCCAGTCGTAACCAAGAATAAGGCCCGCATTGTCAGAACTGGATACATCGAATTCATCGGGTTCAAAATAGGCTAGCTTAAACCCCAGGTTCCAGCCTTCTGCAAATGTTGGGGGGGTCGTTAAATAGCAACCAATGCAAATAATTATGGTGATAAATTGTTTACGCATTGTTTTTTTTCTCTAGTGTTTATGATCTTCATTAACATTAATTTCACTCTTTTAAATCCTTCATTCTATAAGCGCCATTCAAAGGTAGCAGAGCTAAATGTATTCTCAGGATCATTTGACGCTGAGGCGCTAGGGGCCTTAACAAAATCGGTAGTGATTACATGCTGGAAGTGAAAAGCCCAGGTTGGTTTTTCGTAGTGAAAGCCTAGAAACAAAAGGCCTACACCAGATTCCTTTTCTACTTGACTGCCTGCAATCTCCGGGTCATCGCGGATCAGGTTTCCATCTATAAGTATGATGTGTGCTATAGCAGCAGCGTGTAAACCAACGCTGCCGTAAATGGAAGCTGCTTTTGGATTTGGCGGGGCTAACCTGGCGTCGTATTGCATAAAACGGCCAATAGGGTCAGGGTAAGGTGCAAAACCGCCCGGCATATTACTACCAAAGCGTGTTTCGAGACGCAAACCAGTTTCGGTAATCATATTACCTATCTTTGCATCACCACTAAGGCTTGCATCAAATGCGAAACCAGCGGGATTACCGGCACGATAGAATTTTTTCTTATACATGTAACCTACGTTTACTAAAGGAGCGGCTTCTACCTGGTGCTCCCAGCCTTCTGCTATTTCTGCCAGGCCAAATACTTCATGCGCAAAATTCTGTGATTGTTCTGCCAGTGTAGGTTTACCCGATAAGCCCACTATAACGTTTAGTCCTCTATATTCATTATCATTGAATGCAATGAAACCAGCGGCGACTGTAAGCATACCCAGGTAGGCTACATCGTTAGGAATAGGGTTCGGGTCAGTTAAATCATTGGGGGTTTGTATTAGCTGACTCAGTGACATGCTGATACGCTTATTAAGTCCGACACCGGTCAGGCCCGGTGCCCATGCGCCAAATGATTTTAAGAAGGGGGCAAAGCCTGGTAGATCTTCCCAGTTATCAGCAATCGGGCTGTGAAGCTGAAAACTCCAGGCATTTGAGACTCCGTTGTCTGAGTTAACTAAGATATCGTTATCAAATTCGAAGCGATATTTACCTGCTTCAGTTAAATGAAATTTATCATTGCCGGGGAAGAAATTTTTGTAATTATAATCTACATCCTCAGATTCTACATCTTCAGCTAAAGAGGTATTTCCCCAGATAATTAGTATGACTATAAAGAACATGAATAAATAGCTACTACTTAACCGCATTTTAATTCCCTCTTTTGACATTAAAACCTGTTTAAATTAATCATTTTTGGCACGACAAAAAAACCGGAAAGGAACAGTCGGTGGTAAATGTTCGCTTGAAATTTCAAATTGGCATACAGGGTCATTCATAGATTAAGCTCTCGCAGAGCAGTGATTCTTTCATCCAGTGGCGGATGGCTCATACGGTTGCATCCACGTTACCTATATCCCATAGGCCCGGATATTGGACTTTAGTCCTATCAGTTCAAATTAGAACGAGCTTCAGCTTCAGCGATAGGATATAGGGGTCAAAGCCCTTTAAACGATAGGATATAGGGGTCAGGATATAGGGGTCAAAGCCCTTTAAATAATAACCTCTACCTGATATGCTTCCTGAAACCCAGACAGGGAGTCGGCCATGCCCAGAAAACC
>CBDUSZ010000205.1:0-6207 GCA_965370015.1 uncultured bacterium
TATTTGGCAAGAAGAATCACAGCAGGCAGCCTGGCTGCTCATCATCACTGGGGATTCGAAGAGGCATTATATGAGTACCGAAACCGTAACAGTAATAGACGACACGACCGGCAAAAAAGTACAGCTACCACTTTTATCGCCAACCAGTGGGCCTAAAGTGATTGATATCGGCACACTCTATAAAGAACTGGGTTATTTCACTTACGATCCCGGTTTCATGTCTACCGCAAGTTGCACCAGTGGCATTACCTTTCTGGATGGCAACGAGGGCGTGTTGCAATATCGTGGATATCCAATCGATCAATTGGCCGAGCACAGCACTTATCTTGAAGTCTGTTATTTACTCATCAACGGTGATTTACCGAATAAAGCGGAACTGGACGAATTCGTTTATGATGTTACCAACCACACGATGCTGCATGAGGCGTTGAAACGATTCTTCAGCGGCTTTCGGCGGGACGCACATCCGATGGCTATTATGGTTGGCGTGGTTGGTGCGTTGGCCGCGTTTTACCATGAGCATCTGGATATTCATGATCCCAAGCATCGCCTGATTACCGCGCATCGGTTAATTGCGAAGATGCCGACTATTGCCGCCTGGAGTTATCGCTATGCGATGGGCAAGCCGTTTATCTATCCGGAAAACCATTTGAACTATACCGAAAACTTTTTACACATGATGTTTTCGATGCCAACCGAGCCGTATAAACCAGACCCACTGTTGGCCAAGGCGCTGGACCTGATTTTAATTTTGCATGCCGACCATGAACAAAATGCCTCGACCTCTACGGTACGTCTGGCGGGTAGTTCGGATGCGAATCCATTTGCCGCGATAGCTGCCGGAGTTGCGGCGCTTTGGGGACCGGCGCATGGCGGTGCTAACGAGGCAGTGATACGCATGCTGATGGAAATCAACGACTCGGGTAAATCGCTGCAGTCATTTGTTGATCGCGCGAAAGACAAGAATGACGACTTCCGGTTGATGGGATTTGGCCACCGCGTGTATAAAAATTATGATCCTCGCGCCAAGTTGATTCGTAAAATCTGCCATCAATTGCTAAAAGATATGGAGTCTACCGGTGAGCAACGAAAGCTGCTCGAAACCGCAATGGCACTGGAAAAGGTAGCACTTGAAGACGACTACTTTGTGAAAAGAAATCTGTATCCTAATGTCGACTTTTATTCCGGTATCATCTTCCTTGCGATGGGCATACCGATGAACATGTTCACCGTTATTTTTGCGATGGCGCGTACCGTTGGCTGGATTACGCAATGGGATGAAATGTTATCGGATCCGACTTCAAAGATTGGTCGCCCGCGGCAGCTATATACCGGGCCTATTGACCTTGACTATGTACCACTGGAAAAACGCAAATAAATCCATATATTATATAGTTCTTCAGAGAAATCATTAGAGAGCCAGACGAATGTTACAGGCATACCGAGACCATATTGCCGAGCGTGAAAAACAAGGCGTTCCTCCCAAACCACTGGAAGCGCAACAAGTTGCTGATCTGGTGGCATTAATCAAAAATCCACCGGCTGGTGAGGAAGAGTACCTTGTCGAATTGCTCACCCAGCATGTACCTGCCGGAGTCGATGAGGCCGCTTACGTGAAGGCTGGTTTTCTCGCCGCAGTTACCAGAGGTGAAGCCAGCACGCCGTTGATTGACAAGGTGAAAGCAGTGGAAATTCTCGGCACCATGCTCGGGGGGTATAATATCCAGCCGCTGATCGCAAGCCTCGACAATGATGAAACTGCCCCTGCAGCAGTGAAAGCGTTATCACACACTTTACTGGTATTTGATGCCTTCCACGATATCTGTGAAAAATCGGAAGCAGGTAATACTTATGCCCGACAGGTGCTCGAATCCTGGGCTAATGCCGAATGGTTTACGGTGAAACCTGCGTTGGCGGATAAAATTACGGTGACCGTATTCAAGGTACCCGGTGAAACCAATACAGACGATTTATCGCCAGCGCTGGATGCCTGGTCGCGTCCCGATATTCCGTTACACGCGAACTCGATGCTGATCAATGCGCGTGAAGGTGTCGCCGATAAACCATTGCAAAAAATACAGCAGCTTAAAGCGCTGGGTCACCCGGTTGCCTATGTCGGCGATGTAGTAGGTACCGGCTCATCACGTAAATCGGCTACCAATTCGGTTTTGTGGCATATGGGCGAGGATATTCCCTATATCCCGAATAAGCGCAAAGGTGGGTATTGTTTTGGTAGCAAGATAGCACCGATATTTTTCAATACCATGGAAGATGCAGGTGCGTTACCGATAGAAATGGATGTTTCCAAAATGGAAACCGGGGATGTCATCGATGTTTATCCGCACCTCGGCAAGGTCACCCGCCACGACAGCGACGAAGTACTAACGACCTTTGAACTCAGTACGAATGTATTAAAAGATGAAGTGCAGGCAGATGGCCGCATCCCGTTGATCATCGGCCGGGGCTTGACCGAACGAGCACGTAAGGCACTCGATCTTGGCGGCTCCGATATTTTTCAAAAACCGCAGGCAGCGGAAAAAAGCGACAAGGGTTATACGTTGGCGCAAAAAATGGTCGGCAAGGCTTGCGGACTGGATGGCGTTCGCCCCGGAATGTATTGCGAGCCGAAAATGACCACGGTTGGGTCGCAGGACACTACCGGCCCAATGACACGTGATGAGCTAAAAGACCTGGCCTGTCTCGGCTTTTCCGCCGACCTGGTGATGCAGTCGTTTTGCCATACGGCGCCTTATCCGAAGCCGGTGGATGTCGAAACCCATCACACGCTGCCTGATTTCATGCAAAACCGTGGCGGTGTTTCGCTGCGCCCCGGAGACGGCATCATCCATTCCTGGATGAACCGCATGCTGTTACCCGATACGGTCGGTACTGGCGGTGACTCGCATACGCGCTTCCCGCTTGGCATCTCGTTCCCGGCTGGTTCCGGACTGGTAGCGTTTGCCGCGGCGACCGGCGTGATGCCGCTGGATATGCCCGAATCGGTACTGGTACGTTTCAAAGGCGAGATGCAACCCGGTATCACCTTGCGAGACCTGGTTAACGCCGTTCCCTACGCAGCGATCCAGAAAGGATTGTTGACAGTGGAAAAGAAGGGTAAGAAAAATGTCTTTTCCGGACGCGTACTCGAAATCGAGGGTCTGCCACAATTGAAAGTCGAGCAGGCTTTCGAGCTCTCCGATGCTTCGGCCGAGCGTTCCGCATCGGGTTGTACGGTGAAGCTCGACAAGGAACCCATTATTGAATACGTCAATTCGAATATCGTCATGTTCAAGTGGATGATCAACGAAGGCTATGGCGATGTACGCACCATAACCCGGCGCATCGAAGCGATGCAAGCCTGGCTCGATAACCCGGTATTGTTGCAAGCCGATGCGGACGCCGAATACGCCGAGATCATCGAAATCGATCTAAACCAGATTAAACAACCGTTATTGGCCTGCCCGAACGACCCGGACGATGTCAAACCTTTGTCCGAGGTTGCGGGGGTAAAGGTTGACGAGGTATTCATCGGCTCCTGCATGACCAATATTGGTCACTTCCGTGCTGCGGGTAAATTACTCGACAAACTCGATTCGCCAGTGGTGACACGACTGTGGATCGCGCCACCGACGAAGATGGACGAGGCGCAACTTATCGCCGAGGGTTACTACGGCATTTTCGGCAGCTCCGGCGCACGCACAGAAATGCCGGGCTGCTCGTTATGCATGGGTAACCAGGCGCGGGTAGCTGCGAATAGTACGGTAATATCCACTTCGACGCGTAACTTCCCGAACCGTCTGGGTACCGGCGCGAACGTTTATCTCGCCTCCGCGGAGCTGGCGGCAGTAGCTGCTATCCTCGGTAAAATACCAACCATGGACGAATACATGACCTATGCCGAAGACATTAACACCATGGCAGATGACGTTTACCGTTACCTCAACTTTAACGAAATGGAAAGTTACCTGTCAGCTGCCGATTCGGCGTTTCCGGTAAAAGTAGCTTAGGAATTATCTGGCTGGTGAGCAGTGGCTACTTCGTAGTAACTGCTCATCGCAGCTGTATTCACCGAATAAGTACTATCGACATTTAGTCATTATGTACGGAACCTCAGATATTAGTAGTTCCGGTAACTATCGACGCTTCACCCGGTGTATAGGTGCAGACCCGGTCTCGCCCTTTTTCTTTAGCGTCATATAAAGCGGCATCAGCCGCAGAAATGAGGAAGGTATCGGTATCTGCCTGTTGTGGATATGACGAGACACCTATGCTGACCGTTATCGAAATTGATCGATCATTGTCGATCTTAAATGCTAGCGCCGAGACAGCTTTATTTATCCGGGTTGCATATTTTTGGGCAGACTGGAGATCCGTTTCTGGTAACACAATTGCAATTTCTTCACCGCCATATCTGCATATATAATCGACCTGACGTGCTTCTTTGCTAATTCGCTCACATACTTTTTGCAAAACAATATCACCTGCTTGATGTCCATAGTTATCATTAACCTTTTTAAAAAAATCAATATCAATAAGAAGTAACGACAACGAATGACCGAAGCGAGTTGCACGTTTCAGTTCTGAGTCAAGATACTGATGAAATATGCGACGGGTATATAGCCCAGTTAGGCTGTCACGAGTAGCTAGTTGTTGAAGTATCAGTTCATCATGTTCAATACGATGTCCAATACGGTTTGCCTGCCACGAAAAGAAAATAACAAATATCCCTCCTAACACAAGCATGGCGGCACCGACTACAAATACAGTGTTCTTGGCTGCACCAATCTCAGTCGTAACATCGACCAGCAGCGCCAACTTTCCAACATCACGTCCGCTAACATCTTCAACTGGTATCGTTAGAACCCAATAAGATTGTCCATTGTGTTTATGCTCTTTGACATGGTCTCGAAAAATCAGCTCATCTCGGCCTAAATGTTCGATCAGCTCTGTAGGCGCATTGCTGGAAAATTCACTGCCAATTACTACCTTTTCAAGGCGATTCCAATCGGCATCTCGACCTAGTACACGCATTCCTTCTTCCCATGCGTTACGTTGCAGGTACTTCTTATGAATCAATAAAGTGACATCGAGATCAAAAATTTCCCTGATATGGGTTAAGATATGGTCGATCTCCATACCTACTTCAACGTAGCCAATAAGCCGTCCTGTCTGTTTGTCGTGCCAGGGTGAAACCACTCTTAAAGTGAGCGTGCCGAGAACGCCAAGCTCAATACCATATGCAAGCGCAGCATTTTCTTCAGCTCGAATAGTCGTAATACGATTAATCCTGTCACCATGGCGTTCCGGCGTATGCACACGCAATAAATTCACCCTGTCTGCTTTGGTGAAATAAAAATGAGTGATGTTGTAGCCGTTCTTTAGTTTGATGAACAGCGGCTCTGTATGTTCGAGTAGCGCTTTTCTATCGTAGCTTGCGAAAAGCCGGCGCAGCTTTTCATCATATTTTAATGTGTCAATAATGGCCCGAAGGGCACTAATATCTTCTTGAATATTTTCTTTATAAAAGGACACCGCCACAGACTGGGTACGAGTCATGCGCTCTTGAATCAAAGTATTATTTTGACTATCGGTTTTGAAATAAAACAGACTGATAGCCAATATTAAAACCAGCAAAACAATCAAGGTGACCAGTGGGGTTAGCAATTTTAATCTGGAAGCCGAAGTCCCACTGTTATTTGTCAAATTCATTCGTCTATTGTCAATTTTTTATTGAACCCAGCATTTTGCGCATATTTGCTTAAAGAATTGAGATGTTATTGTGATAGCTTTTACTCGGTGAGCCAATCCTTTAATCTCTGTAACCTGCTGCTTTTAGTTTAGATCAATTCTGAACAGTTGCTTTTTCCCTAATACTCGAATCTCGCTAACTGTGTGGTTTACGCAATTGGGTGTCGAGTTGATCTACGATTTCGGCCCAGTCGGCATCTTCGTATTTTTTCTGTTTCAAAAATAATGCTTGAGAAGTACTCCAGAAATCTGCTTCGTGCAATTCGACATTACCCTGTAAAAGTTGATGGTCATCGATAAACCTCTCAATGGCCTGGTCTGTGCTATCCAAACCCAATTGATCAAAAAGGGAGGTCATTGAATGTATAGATGTTTCCATGATTGCTCCTGCTCAGGGATTAAGCGCAACGGTATTATAACTCCCGGAGTATTAATTGCTCTGTCCTCAGGTTCGTAACG
>CBDUSZ010000206.1:0-6201 GCA_965370015.1 uncultured bacterium
TTGTGTCTGAAACTCTACCAAAAAGTACTGGTTGATCTGGAGGAAAAACACAAACCCGTTTTGGCGATCGCTGGCAGTTGATGAAGCCTGGGCCTTTGAAACTGCTCAACTAAGGTGCCAGTTTTACCGAACTTTGTGAAGGGTTACTCGAATGGATAGCAGAACATCAGGTCGCGATTACTGCTGCGGGATTTTTAAAACAATGGATTAACGATGAGCTGGTAACCGCTATCGAATACTAATAAACTTGCCATATTTTTTTCTACCATACCTTGATAATATGCCAACACCGTGGCGGAGTTTAACCTGATGACTAATCTCGACCTGAAACTGCAAGACCTGGATATATACAACGGCTTCATCCGCCGCCATATTGGTCCTGGCCCAGTCGACACACCTGCCATGCTGAAACAGCTCGGCATTAAAAGCCTGGATGAATTGCTCGACAAGGTAGTGCCAGTATCTATTCGACGCGATAAGCCGCTGGCGGTAAAGGCCAGTCAATCCGAGCGCCAGGTCCTCGACAAGCTATATCAGATTTCAACTCGAAACCAGTTATTCAAGTCGTTCATCGGTATGGGCTATTACGATACTCAGACGCCGACCGTAATCGAGCGCAACCTGCTTAGAAACCCGGCATGGTATACCGCATACACGCCCTATCAGGCTGAAATTTCGCAAGGACGACTCGAGGCCCTGTTAAATTTTCAAACCATGATCAGTGATTTGACTGGCATGGAAATCGCCAATGCGTCGATGCTCGACGAAGCGACCTCGGCAGCCGAGGCTATGACACTGTGCCAACGCATGTCAAAAAGCAAAGGCAAGATATTCTTTGTCGCCGATTCCTGCCATCCCCAGACTATCGCCGTGGTGGCCAATCGAGCCCTGCATTTTGGTATCGAAATCGTTGTCGGCGACCCGTTCAAGGACCTCGATGAGCTGGATCTGTTCGGTGTGTTATTGCAGTACCCCTGCTCGACCGGTGAAATTTTAGATTATCAGGAACTGGTACAGCAGGTGCATGAACGCAAGGCTTTGGTTGCGGTCGCGGCCGATTTGCTTAGCCTTACCCTGCTCAAGCCGCCGGGAGAGTTCGACGCCGATGTAGTGATCGGCACGTCACAACGCTTTGGCATACCACTAGGTTATGGTGGGCCTCACGCGGCTTACATGGCCACGCGCGAAGTGTTTAAACGCTCGATGCCGGGACGATTGATCGGTGTTTCTGTCGACAGCCGTGGAAAGCCCGCATTGCGCCTTGCCCTGGCCACTCGCGAGCAACATATTCGCCGTGAAAAGGCGACCAGCAATATCTGTACCGCTCAGGCCTTGCTGGCAATCATGGCGAGCATGTACGCGGTCTACCACGGGCCCAAAGAAATTTGCCGTATCGCGCAACGTATTCACCGCCTCACCGTAATACTCGCCGAGGGATTGCGTGAACTAGGACACAAGGTGCCGACGACGCATTTCTTCGACACCATTACGGTGGCTACCGGTAACGCCACCGAATTCGTGATGGCCGCTGCGCGCTCCGAAAAAATTAACCTGCGTTACGTAGACATGAACACAATTGGCATCTCGCTTGACGAAAAAGCGACGCCCGGTGATATTGTAAAGCTTTTCAATATATTTACCCACGACCGCGGTGACGAGGTATCGCTTGATGAAATTGACGCCAGAGTTAAAAGCTCACTGCCAGAAGCGCTAGTGCGTACCAGCGAGTATCTGACTCACCCGGTATTCAACAAACACCACTCGGAAACCGACCTGATGCGTTATATGCGCAAGCTCGCCGATAAAGATCTGGCTCTCGATCGCAGCATGATCCCGCTTGGTTCGTGCACGATGAAACTCAACGCGGCGACCCAGCTGGTCCCGGTCACCTGGCCGGGATACGGTCGCATCCATCCGTTTGTGCCACTTGACCAGGCACAGGGTTATCAGCAGTTATTCATCGAACTCGAGCAAATGCTTTGTGCCTGTACCGGGTACGACGCTGTATCGCTGCAACCCAACTCAGGTGCACAGGGCGAATATGCAGGCTTGTTGGCAATTAAGGGTTACCATCAAAGCCGTAATGAAGGCCATCGCAACATCTGCCTGATTCCGGCTTCTGCACACGGCACCAATCCGGCGTCGGCGAATATGGCCGGTATGAAAGTGGTGGTGGTGGGGGTTGCCAAATCCGGCAATATCGATATGGATGATCTGACAGCCAAGGCCGAGAAGCACAGTAACGAACTGGCGGCGATCATGATTACCTATCCGTCCACGCACGGTGTATTTGAGGACGACGTAACCGACGTCTGCGAACTGATCCATTCACACGGCGGGCAGGTCTATATCGACGGCGCAAACATGAACGCGATGGTCGGTGTCTGTGCGCCGGGTAAATTTGGCGGGGACGTATCACATTTGAACCTGCACAAGACTTTCAGCATTCCGCACGGTGGTGGTGGCCCCGGGGTTGGTCCGATTGGCGTACGAGAACACCTGAAGCCGTTTCTGCCGTCAACCAGCATGAATAACCTGCAGAATTCGACCGGACCAGTTTCGGCGACTCCATTTGGCAGCGCCAGTATTTTGCCGATTAGCTGGGCCTATATTACTTTGCTAGGACGGGAGGGACTACCAAAAGCCACCGCGATTGCAATTCTCAACGCGAATTATATCGCCAGTCGATTACACGATCATTTTCCGATTCTCTATACAGGGCCCAATGGTCTCGTCGCGCACGAATGCATTATCGATACCCGCATCGTCAAGCAAACCGCTGGTATCACCGTCGACGATATCGCCAAGCGATTAATCGATTATGGTTTCCATGCACCGACCATGTCATTTCCGGTACCCGGCACCTTGATGATCGAGCCGACTGAAAGTGAATCAAAAGAAGAAATCGATCGATTTTGCGATGCGATGATCTCGATACGCAAAGAGATCAAAGAGATCGAAGACGGCAACATGGACGCGGAAGATAATCCGCTTAAAAATGCACCACATACCGTCGACATGGTTTGCGCCGACGAATGGAACCATGCTTATAGTCGCGAGCAGGCGGCCTACCCGCTACCCTCGCTGCGCGAAGATAAGTACTGGTCACCCGTCGGTCGGGTGGACAATGAGTATGGCGATACGCATCTGGTTTGCTCCTGCCCACCCTTGTCAGCCTACGAAGACGAGACATAATCATGTGCACCCATATATGATTCAACAGATGCAGGGTATTCACTGATTATGTCGGACAGAGTATTTGCTTAGCCAGCAGGTATAAAGACTGATTAACCTGGTTTGAAGTTAATGTATGGCAATTAGTGTTTTTGATTTATTTTCTATCGGCATCGGGCCTTCGAGTTCACATACTGTCGGCCCAATGCGTGCGGCAAATCGGTTCGTCGCGGGACTTCAAGCAGATAGTCTACTCGGGCGTGTCCATCGAGTTAAAGCAGAGCTTTACGGTTCGCTCGGCGCCACTGGTAAGGGGCATGGAAGCGACAAGGCAGTGATGCTGGGATTCGAGGGAGAACTGCCCGAATCTGTAGATACCAGTGCAATCGCTGACAGGCTTGCATGTATCAGAGAGCAACAGCAAATCAAACTGTCAGGCAAAAATTTGGTCAGGTTTATCGAAGCAGATGACTTAATCATGCATAGGAGAAAAACGCTGCCATTTCATTCCAACGGTATGACTTTCAGCGCTTTTAATCAGCAGGGTGAAGTACTTAGTAGCGCCACCTTTTATTCGGTCGGCGGTGGATTCATTGTCGATGAGACCGCCTCAGGTTCCGACCGCATCAAACAGGACGACACCGCACTGCCCTATCCATTTCTCTCCGCAGTGAACCTGTTAATCCATTGCGCCAATAATAATATGCGCATTAGCGACATAATGATGGAGAACGAAAAAGTGTGGCGCGATGAAGAAGAAGTGCGCTCAGGGTTGTTAAAAATCTGGAAAGTGATGCAAACGTGCGTCAATAATGGCTGTCGCAACGAAGGCATTTTGCCAGGCGGATTGAAGGTGAAGCGACGCGCCGCCGAGCTTTACCGCAATTTGACTACACAACCGAATATTTCCTACAAGGATCCACTAACTTCACTCGACTGGGTCAATCTTTACGCACTCGCAGTCAACGAAGAAAATGCTGCCGGGGGACGAGTAGTTACCGCACCGACCAATGGTGCGGCCGGAATCATTCCTGCAGTAATGCACTATTATCAATACTTTTATCCCAATGCCGATGACGATGGTATTGTGCGATTCCTGCTAACCGCAGGCGCGATCGGCATTTTATACAAGGAAAACGCCTCAATCTCCGGGGCCGAAGTCGGTTGCCAGGGTGAGATTGGCAGTGCCTGCTCGATGGCTGCGGGCGCGCTCACGGAAGTACTCGGCGGCACACCCGAGCAAGTCGAAAACGCTGCCGAGATTGGTATGGAGCACAACCTTGGACTGACTTGCGACCCGATCGGCGGATTGGTACAGGTACCTTGCATCGAGCGAAACGCAATGGGTTCGGTGAAGGCTATTAATGCGGCCCGGATCGCATTACGTGGTGACGGCCAGCATTTCGTATCACTCGATAAAGTCATCAAAACCATGCGTGAGACCGGTGCCGATATGAAAACCAAATATAAGGAAACCGCACGCGGTGGGCTGGCGGTGAATATCATCGAGTGTTAGAAAAACATTCGATGATAGTAGCTTTAGACAAACTTAATCTTCCTGGTTCACTCGTATATTTGTTCTGCAATTTGTCAGAATCATTCGTGCGTACAGCCCAGCATACATAATTTACAGATAGGTGAAATGCCATGCCCTGGGTGCACGGGCGGTCAGAAATCTGAGCCTGTGCTGAAGCAAGTCCGATTTGGGTATGTTATCTTGCACCTACAGGTTCACTCATTCTAAGCGGGAAAAAGCACATGCTCGGTGACTTGCAAAACACGCTACAACCTTATCTGGCCTACTTTGGTGATAATGCCTGGATTCAGGCCCTGGTTATAGTCGTATTTTCGTTCCTGACGGCGTGGATATTTGATCGTTTCCTCATTACCATGATCAAGAGTCTCGCACACAAAACTCGAATCGAATTCGACAACCGACTGGTCGATTTACTACACGGTCCAATCTATACCAGCGTTATCCTGCTCGGACTCGCACTTGCAGCCCATAGACTCGAACTTGATGGTCCTTTCAACTTTATCCTGTATTCGGTTTTGCAAAGTATCGCCTATGTAGTGTGGACTGTTTTTTTACTCAGGGTGACCAGGCTGGTTCTCAGGCATGTCGCGCAAAACGACCGTCACATCAATATATTGCACTCGCAAACTTTGCCTCTGTTTGAAAATATTGCCAACATCGCAATTTTTGTATTTGCCACCTACATCATATTTACCGCCTGGAGTATCGACATGACTGCCTGGTTGGCATCTGCCGGTATCGTCGGAATAGCCATCGGATTTGCCGCCAAGGACACGCTTGCGAATCTGTTTTCAGGCGTTTTTATACTCGCCGACGCTCCCTACAAAATCGGCGATTTTGTGGTACTCGACTCGGGTGAACGCGGCGAAATTACTCATATCGGTATTCGCAGTACGCGCCTGCTGACGCGCGATGATATAGAGGTCACGGTACCGAATTCGGTAATGGGCAACACCAAAATCATCAATGAATCTGGTGGTCCCTCAGAAAAATACCGAATTCGTATAGCGGTAAGCGTGGCCTATGGTTCAGACATCGACCAGGTGCGAGAGATATTGACCAATATCGCACTGAACCAGGAAGCAGTCTGCAAAGACCCGGAACCACGGGTGCGTTTTCGTACCTTTGGTGCATCGGGTCTCGACTTCGAACTGATGTGCTGGATCACTCAGCCAGTGTTACGAGGACGCATGATCGATGCGTTGAATTGCGAGGTTTATAAGCGATTTATCGAAGAGGAAATTGAGATTCCATATAGCAAGCAGGATTTGTATATTAAAGAATTGCCGAAATAGAACGGAAGGGCGGAGTTGCTGTGGGGGGCTGCCTTGCCATATTTATCACTAAAAGTGTAACCCATGTCTATGGACTAAAGTGTTACCAAGGTCCTTGACTCGTACCGCAGCTCAATTGCGTGGCCTTACGGCTCCCTCGGCAATTGCTCCTGCATCGCCTAAAAGCGCCTACTTTTGGTGCTCTACTACCTTCCA
>CBDUSZ010000207.1:0-6142 GCA_965370015.1 uncultured bacterium
AAATATAAAGGTAAATACAACGGTTAAAAAGAATACAGCAATAATATGAAAGGCGGATGCAATCGGTATGGTCGTTTTGTCTGTTGTTCCAAATATGAGTGCAACCGAAAGGACCAGAAAAATAAAATGGAAAAAATAAATCGGTAAAATAAGCTGGGTAATTGGAAACCAGAATTTTCGAGACACAAACCACTTGATCGGGTTGAGTTTTTTGGTGCCGTAAATGGCAAAAAATACGAGAATCGCGAAACCCGATACAAACAGGTTCTTGTTGGTGGCAATATAATTTAAATTTCTAAACTCGCTAAGATTCTGGTAATAAGGGTCGGCCGGATCATGTATCGCAATATAGCTTGCCCACCACATCAATAAAAAGGCCAAAAGGTAAGCCAACAGGTTAATAAACGGGAAGCGCTGGGTCATTGCTGAGATTTCCTTGCCTTTAGTGAGTCCGATATAGGCAACGATGAGCCCAAAAGCGAAGGGTCCGAACCTGGTATGCAGGTTGTAGTATAAAAGATCAGCCTGTAGTCGAGTTTCAGATAAATCCAGATAATAATAATACTGTGGAATATCGTTGAGCTGTGGATTGCTGAACACTATTACATAGCGCAAGACTTGCACCCCGACGAGTAACAGGATAAATAGCAACAAACGGTGCTTGCTGAGAAATATTGCCATAACGATGAAAGGCGATATTAGATAAAACTGCATTTGTACCGCCAGCGACCAGCCGACTGGTATAATGTTTCGCTGTTCCGCGGAAAAATTGGTGATTAAAAGCAGGTTGGACCATAAAAACTGAATATAGTGGTCGAAGTCGACCATCGTATAAATTGCCAGTGCCACCAGGAACAGTGGATAAATGCGCATTACCCTGCGCTTGTAAAACCGCATAACATTAATCGAATTATTCTTTTGATACTCGCGAATCAGGGTTATCCCCATCAGGAATCCAGATACCAGAAACAGGCAATCGGAGCCGCGAACTTGCCAAATCCAATTCAGGTAACCTGATAAATTATCAACAAACTGGTAGTTTTTGGCCTCGTCGTAAATTTTGGTGAATCCAAACAGGCTATGGAAAAGCACAACATTTAACATGGTAATTGCGCGCATTCCGTCAATCGGTGCAAAGCGCTCTTCGCTGCCCACAAAAATACCCTTTAGGTGGTCTTTGAATGCAAAGTATCGTTGTTCCGGGTGGGAGTTTTCAGGGAGGGCCATGTAGATTAACGTTTGGAGTCTGTTCGATTTAGGTGATGCTGCCTATTGAGCGGCAGCGATATATTAAGTGGCTTCATTGCGAAATGGTAGTTTAGTAAAACGCTTGATATAGCTCGTAACGAACCGCAGAAAACGCGTTACAGATTGCCAATATCAGCTGGTAACTTGCTGGCAAACCGTTGGCTTAATGGTGTTAAAGGTTTGTGTACCATGCGTTCGCCCACCAAACAGTTGGCAAGTCCCGAATTGCCATCCCGAATAGCCGATTCGATTAGCGTTTGGGTTAGTATATCGCGTTGCGCATGACTGCCACCGAAGCGATGGGCGATGGTGCGAATTGACAACAGTTTTTCAATTGCATCGCCGTATCGCTGCTGGCCAAACGCGATCATTGCACTACTGGTGGCGATGCCAACGTCGTTGCTCATCATTTTATTGACACCGATGTCTTCTGTAGCGGCCGATTCCACCACTGCGAGTACTTCATTCGCCTCTTCCACGCGACCGGCGCCGACAAATGATATTATTGCGTGAAAATCGTTGAATGCATAATAACCGCTTTCCGACGCGGTTTTTGCCGCCCAGAGGTTGGCAAGTTGATCGCATCTATCGGCGACATCAACGCCCTGTAAATGAAGCCTCCAAAGCATGGCGATAGCGTCGAGCAGTTGCAGCGAGACATCGGAATCTCCCGGTAAAATTTGCTCGTCATAAAGCGCTAGCGCACCATCGAAATCCTCGTGCTCGATATGAAAAAGCGCCAGATGCCACCAATTATGGAAGGCAAAACCGTTGCCTGGCGCCCAATCGCTTTCACGGCTGCGGTACATGGCTTTACCCTCTTCATAGCGACCCTGCATTTCATAGGTATGCGCCAGCGCGTGCACCGACCAGCCATCGCGAGGCTCCATACTCAGCGCCATATTGGCGATTGCCTCAGACTTGTCGTATTGATTACACTCTTCGAAACCGAAGGCCTTCATGCCTAAAATGTACGAATAGCCCGGTACAGTTTTATCCCATTGGCCTATTACGCGGCAAATACGATCGCGCAAATTGACGTTATCACCGCGATAGAAATCAGTGAGATGCCCTAGCTGCAAAGCCATCGCATCGCGCGGGTAATCCACCAGTACCTTGTCCCAGGTGAGGCTGGCCAGGTCCCAGTGGCCCTCCATCCACTGTCGCGCCGCGACTATCAGTTGTTTTTCACGCGCATTCGATTGATCGGCAAGTGACTCAGCGGCTTCGATATGTTCTCGAATCATCGGAATGTACTGGCGTTCACTCATCATCAACAGGGCACTGGCGAAAAATATGTGGCCTATGACAAACTCGGGATCATTCTCCAGTGTTAATGCCAGTGTTTCGGTAGGATCGCCAAAATAACTTTGAAATTGTTGCAGAGCAGTTTCGAGGTCATCGAGTGACTGAGGCTTGCAGGACGAAACTGGTACGCCACGGGCGTCGAGCTGATTTGATGCTGATGCGATCATCTTGCTACTCCTTCACCGAAATAGTGCTACATTCTAAATCAAATTAGCTGTAGGCAAAACTATCAAAACGGGGGTTGGGGTGCGTAGATTTGTTCAGGCATGCGCAGTCCAGCCTGATTAATTCAGGGACTTTGGCTTACTGTAGACTGCGCCTTTTTTAGAGCTGGATTCTCACGAAGAAATGTACTGGCGCATGGCTTCAGCCTCAGCCTGAACTTCCGAAATGCGGCATTTCACCAGGTCGCCGATACTAACGAGTCCGACAAAATTATCACCATCGTATATTGGTAAATGGCGGATTCGACGATCAGTCATCATCGCCATGGCTTTTAAAACAGTATCTCCAGGCGCGCATTTGATGAGATCGGAAGTCATCAATTCTGATACCGATACGTCGTGCAAATCTGCGCTATGCGGACCCACACCACCGACAATATCGCGTTCCGATAAAATACCTACAATATTGCCCGAGTCGTCATCTACGAGTAGTGCGCCTATATTATTTTCAGTGAGTGTCGTAGCCGCGTCAGCAATACAGGCACTGGATTTTATTTTGATTACATTCTGGTTCTTGCCACGCATTAATTCGGCTAATATCATTACGCCCTCCTGTCCGGGGACTCCGGGTTGCAATTATAATCAACATCCATAGTCGGATGAATTAAGTTAATTATAAATCATAGTGGCAGAGTGTAACATCCCCTTCAACAGGCCAAACTCAGGCAAGTTGATATGTGGGGTGATGGGCAGTTCAAAATGACCAAGAAAGCACATTTTCGAGGCGCGTTTAAAACTCAGGATATCCAAAACTGCACGATCAAAACACCCGCTAATACGACCAGTAATCCATGCAGTATGCGGCGATAGACTGTGGGCGCGATTTTTTCCCGAACGCGCTGTCCAAAAAACAATGCAAGCACTGCCGCTAGTGCAAGCGGCACTGTTTCGTAAAGCAGGGTAAATGTAACTAATCCTAGCAGTGAAAGCACTGCAATTTGCGATACCTTGCCGATTAAAAAGCAGGCATTAAGTACTGGCACCATGCTCGAACGCGGTACTTCCAGAGACAGAAAAAATACAATTAATATGGCCACCATTACGTTCGTTGTGCCGGCGGCAAAACCTGCTGTAAACCCAAACAGTGCCATCGCTAGCATCACATTAGCGGCTAACCATCGCCTTGGTAGGCGCCCGGAAATATTGGTCCACAAATATAATAAAACCAGGCCGGCCAGCGCAAGCCTGAAGGGCGCAGGGTCGGCAATAGCCAATATATAAGCGCCGACCAGCGATCCGGGTAACACAAACCCGATCAGCAGTGAAAACCGGCCTACACTATCGAGTGAATTTCGGCTATTCCAGATACTCGCAAGATTAACCGCAACCGTAGGTAACAGTGTTATCAATATCGCTGTGCGAACATCGAAAAAAGCCGCCAGCATAGGGGTCGCGACCATCGGAAAGCCCAGCCCCAGGGTCCCGTGCACCAGTCCAGCAAAAAGTATGATCGACAGTATTGTGATCATCAACGGCCAGTCTAGTTGAAGGAGTGAAACCATCTATTGTTTTGATTCGCGCAGGTATTCGGGGGGCACTATTTGTAGATTCCTGGCTAATAATTATTGCCCGCTAGTCTAAAGGATTCTATTAGGTGCGAATAGACTTCTGGGTGACATATCAAGAAATGCTCAAAGTTGATCTGGGTCAATAATAACTTTCTCGAAGTGAGTGAAAATTAATTATGTCCGTAGCAATTCAGGAGATGGCGATGATCGGTAAATTCAGAAAACAAGTTATCATATGCCCTAGCAGAAGGCGCGAGGTAGAGGTGACATATACGATTTCCGGTAGTTGGTTCACACCGGACTATAAGGTAGTGGCCTGTCCGGCAATGTATGAAGATGGAGTAGGTTGCGATAAGCGATGCCAGTCGTTACTGGCCCGCCCGTCAAGTTACGAGAACTTTATAAGCAATCGAATTTAGTGGCTTTTGGAGCAAAATATTTCCATAGTAATAGGTAGTTAGCGATACTAACTACGGCAATTTTCTGTAACGCTGGTTAAGCAAAGTAGACCTGGTTCGATTACGAATCACTCCCTGTTCCAGACCGCATCATATCGTCTTACGACAATCGAGCTGCCATTTCTCATGGGAGGCTTATGCCAGGAAGATATGGCGTGAGAACAGACTGAAATTCAGCAAAATAATTAAGCTGCCAATATGGGTGTGCTATCCGACCAGGTATCAGCCCTGTCGTACCGTGTTTTATGAAAGATATTTTTTCATAATTCTCCTACAATATATAATAATTTTCTTTAATAATATCGTATAAATATTTAACGGCTGGGGGAAAAGCGTGGAAATTTCGATTAATTTAGTTCTTGATGTGCTCGCCATTTTGCTGATGGTTTATTGCTTGTGGTTGGTTATATCGTTACGAAAACAGGTTGTTGGTGGTGTTATCGGTAGTAAATGGAATATCCTCACCGGGCTGGTATTTATGTTCGCATTGGGCTATTCCGCGATGCCCTTCTTTGATCAAATTCCACCCGATGTGTTGCGTACGATTATTTCGGCCGTATTTTTCTTTGGCGCCATTTATGTATTAATCACCATTCAGTTAATTATCAACATTATCAAGGTGCTTAGCCGATAATATGACCTGCCAGGTCTAGTGAGAGTTTAGATTATGGATCCAAGCATTGTATTGCGCAAAGCGGAGAAGGGCATCAATGAGCTTAAGACGCGAGAAAACCGTTTATCACCCGGTTTGCGTATGGTATTGATCCTTGTAGATGGCAAGGCAGATATTGATGGTTTGCATAAAAAAGCGCTCTCTTTGAATGAAATCGAAGCGTATCTTGGGACGCTGTTAAAAGAAGGCTATATCGAAGCAGCTAAAGACGACGATCCGACCGATATTACCGAAAGAACCAATGCCAATGTTGCGGCGACACGCGCCAAGTGGGAAATTGTAGAGATGGTGAGCGAGATTTTAGGTGACGAGTTTGGCCTTCGCGCTACCAAACGTTTTATGCTTGTTCCAGATACGCCTGCTGATTTGAAAGAAGCGCTGAGTGAGTGTTGCCAGTTCATCGCATTGACAATCGACGAGTCCAAAGCCCGGGTTGTCGGTGACAGGGGCGCTGAAATACTTTCCAGAATTAAAGAATAGACCTTTTGCCCCGCGTCGCGGGGCCACTCTACGCAGTCTGTGTCTTCAGCCTCAGCGTGCGTGGTCTATCAATGTAGACGGCGATAATTGGCCGTGTTACTAGCAGTGTCCTGGGGGGGGCTGGGGCTGATTTCAGCATTGATGACTATAAACCTAATAAGGAGCAGAGCCCCAAAGGTCGTAATAATTCATGGCCAAACAATATCTCAATCAGTTGTCGGTTTTCATCGAACAGGCCCTGGT
>CBDUSZ010000208.1:0-6140 GCA_965370015.1 uncultured bacterium
CCCCCGTAGGGTCGAATTCATTCGACCATTCCAACGGCACGGACCTAATCAAGAAACCTCGATCAGCACCCCGGCCGCCTTCTCAAACTTCTTCACCAAAATGCCCTCATCGCCACAACAACTGGCAGCGCATTTGTTCACCGTGTCCAACGCCTCGACATCCATATCCAGCCAGGCCGATACCGGCAAATTTTCGGTCGCGCAATCACAACTGATGTCGGTATGGGCATAAACATGTTGCAGTCCAATACTGCGCCCAGTAACAGCCGCTTTATCGATAATCGCATTCGGTGTCGCTGGCAGGTGCGACAACTGGTAGGCAGGGAAAAACTTCGTCACGTGCCAGGGACTGTCTGCGCCGAGATTATCCCGAATCCATTCGGCAATGAGTTTCAATTCCTGTGGATCGTCGTTTTTACCGGGGATGATATTGGTGCGCGTCTCGACATGGATGCCCAGCTCGCGGGCTTTTTTAATCGATCCCAGAACCTGATCGACAGTGCTGACCGGGCAGATATCCTGGTAAAACTCCGCCGACAGACTTTTGATGTCGGAACACAGTACATCGATATGCGGCGCCATCAACTCAAGCGCCTCGTCGGTGACAAAACTATTCGATACATACACCGTGAACAGGCCCGCCGCGCGTGCCAGTTTCGAAACGTCGAGTACATACTCAAGCCACACCGCCGGTTCCGAATAGGTGAAAGCGATACCGTCAACTTCGTGCTTGAGCGCAGTGGCGACGATTTGCTCAGGGCTTACCCAGGCATCGGTCGACTGGCCCTTGGCGAGCTTGTCGAGCGCCTCGACACCCCAGGAAATATCCAGGTTATGGCAGCCCTTACAGCGGAAGTTGCAACCATAACTACCGATCGACATCACCTGGCTGTCGGGCCGGAAGTGATACACCGGCTTGTTGCGGATCGACCCGACTTCTATCGCTGAGATGATGCCATACGACAGGTTATACAAGGTACCGTTGCGGTTCACGTGCGCCTGGCAAAACCCGCGCTGGCCGTGGCGCAACCGACAACGCCACAGGCACAGATTGCACACCACGTCGCCATTATCGAGTGGTTGCTGGAGCAGGGATTCGACCAGTTGATAGTGCTCGGTCATAGGGGGTTGTTACCTGAATTCGCGAATTAGACTCAGTGTAATATAAGGTGCTGTCAATTCAATCACACCGATGGCAGGGGCTATACGCCAGAATTTAATTATACCTTACCTACGCATTGATTCTCACGCTATAATCTTTTCACAAATCTTGTTCTAATCGATGGGGACAATATCTTGGCATCAAATAAAGGACGAGCTTACTTCACTCTCGCCGGCTATCATTTCAATCCCGACGACATCACCAGTCTGCTAGGAATTGAACCGACTTCAGTCAATGGTGCTGGTGCAAACAGTGGGCTGGATAAGCCGGTTATCAGTTCATGGGAGTTATCGACGGACAGTGTCACAGATGATGTAGATGTTTTTAAGCTAACCGACATCATTATCAAGCAACTGGAGCCGGTTAAGGAAAAGATCCTGCAAGCGATCGAAAGCTACAATTTGTCCCCCAGAATCGGGGTGGTTTTGACTTTATCTATTGATAAGGGTGAAGCAAGTCCAGAGGTTGGTTTCGGTGCCAGGACAGTCCGTTTCCTGGCAGAGCTCGGCGCGTTTATTAATGTGGACTACCAACTCTCTGAACGAATCTAATAATCATTCTTATAGGCACCATTTACAGCATTAATACTACTCAGTCACTCACAGCAAACATCGCTACTATTTTCTGTGCCCGGTTCAACTGCTCCCGGCAGTGCTCAAGACATTCAGGATGACAGGCGTTGTAAAATAGTTCGAGAATTAACTCCAAATCGTCAGCAACCTGCTCGGCCATTGCAGAATCTCGATTCAATTCCGCCAGTTCGTTTCGTGCCGTGGCCAGATTTGCTTTAATCATGACCGCCAAATGAATCGGTAGTTGTTGCTCCTGGCAAACTGTCAACGCAGTCTCGTACGATCTAATCGCCTCTTCCAGGCGCTCAGGGTTTTCTTCTAATGCGCCCAAATTCTGCAACACGGCACCACGATTATTGTGGGTAATCGTTAATTCCAGGGGGTCTCTATCGGCATTGAACTCTGCCAGTGCATTTTTGTAAGCGACTACTGATTTTTGGAAGGTGCGGTTTCCTTTCAGCAGCCTTGCATGAACATGAAATGTGAGTCCGAGATTAAACATGGTTGACGCCCATAGTTGCGGCGTCTTTTCTCGAGACCATTCGGACAGGGCACTGGTATAGGCATCAACGGATTGTTTAAGTAATTTCGCGTCGTCCTGTTGCTGGCCTAAAACCTGTAGCACAGTACCCAGATTATATTGTGTCGATGCCCAGTGCTGTGGCGCGTTTTCCTGACGACGCTCGTCGAGTCCGTTGTTAAATGCCTGAATGGACTGTTTTAGTAACTCAGTATCGCCCCGGGATTGCCCGATTGTCGCCAGCACAATACCCAGATGATCTTGCGTCTTTGCCCATTCAAGCGGCGCTTGCTGGTGATGATTTTCAGTCAACGCATTTTCAAATGCCTCGCGCATATTGTCGAGAATTTGCGGGTCGTATCCGTGCGACTCAAAATTCCCCAGGGTATTCTTTCTCAGGATATGGCTGGAATCCCCCTGAATGTTTGCCTTGCCAGCGAGATTATCTTCTCCCGCTGCATCAGCAGGCAGCATGCATTGATAATGTTCGACTGCTTTTTCCAGCGCCTTATTGTCCGGGAATAAAATATAACTATTTGAGAATTTCATGAATATCCAGGTCTGCACCTTCACCAATCGCACCGCCTGCTTCGATCTCTTCATCGCTTGCGTCGCGAACAGTCAATACCTCAAGCGTAAAGATAACTTCTCTTCCGCACAGTGGATTATTGCCATCTACGGTCAATGTCTTTTCATCGATCCTGGTTACAATGAATTTTTTAGGGTCGCCTTTTTCGTTTTCCATAACGATAGTAGTGCCGACTTCTCGATATTCCTCGGGAACATTGTCCAGATGATCAGTAAAAACCAGAGATTCGTCCCTGGGTCCGTATAACTGGTCACAATCAATTGGGAGTTGGATGGTATCACCTACAGACTTACCCTCTAATTCTTCTGTAACATTAGAGGACAACACATCGCTGGCACCATGGACATAACTTAAAGGAAATTCCACCGTGGAAAGCACATCTCCGGTTTTTTGGTCGACTACCCTGTAGGTTAATTCGACAAACTTTTTGTCCTGTATAATCTCTTTCATCACGATTTAAAAAAGTGTGGCACCAAAAATTTTTACCTTGTCGTCTTCATAGCCCAGAACCAGTCTTCCGAGCCACTCGCCTTTCTTCTTCATGTTGGTTTGTTTGTATAGCACCGTCACATGTTCGCCGCGACGGATAATGCCCAGATATTCTTTATCCGCCGACAGGTTTTTGGTCAGTTCGCTTCTGGCAAATTGTTTGCCCATTTCGATTTCATTTGCACCTAAAAGCATTGCAGAAGAGAATTTCCTGGTAAACGCACCGTAATTTTCTTCATTAGAGTATTTCACCAGGTCATCCCACATCGGGTTGGCTATGTCTAATATCTCTTCGTCCGTCTTGTCGATAATGTTCATCTAATTCATACCATGAATTGATCAGAGGTTCTCCAGGAACCTATTTTAGAAATAAAAATAAAAAGAGACCAACAAATAAATTGTTGGTCTCTTTTTCACCCACAAAGTTTAGACTAAAAGTCTACTTTCCTTATTACTCCTCGTCTTCGCCAACCAGATGATAACAAGGCGCTTTTTCGAGTGTATATTCACCGGTGTTACGGTCACGCTGAGAAACTGTTAATACATGCCAGTTTTCATCATCCAGTTTTAACGCGTCACCACGGTAGTAGTAGCCGGGCCAACGAGTTTCCTTACGAAACAGGGTGTGTTGCATAACACACTCGGAGGTACGGTGACGGTGTTTTAATTCCCATGCCCGTAATAGCTCGTGTGTATCTTCCGCAGCGATTTTCTCCAGATCTTCTTCGAAGATTTTGAGTTTCTTCAGGCCAATATTCAAAAGTTTGTCGTTAGTCATGTAGTTCACACCAAAACCACCACAATATTCATCCATTAGCTTTTGTAGACGGTCGAGCCCCTGTCTTGGATTGATGTAGTTTGGATTAACAGAACCTGCGACGATTTCGTTACGTCCTACTCTATAAGTTTCCAATGGTTTGAAAATAGTCGCCTCAAAGTCATCAATTTGCTGGTCAGAAACAACAATGCCGTCGGCTTTGCCATCATCAATATACTTACAGGCCGCTTTTGCAGCTAAACGTCCTTCGGTAAAGGAACCCGATGAGAATGCGTGTGGCGTACCACCAACAGCATCGCCTGCACCAAACAGACCTTCAACGGTCATCATTCTGTTGTAACCCCAGAAGTATTCATCGGGGGAAATGTCCTCGGGACCCGAACACCAGGCGCCACAACCGGTGGCGTGTGAACCCATGACATAAGGTTCAGAAGTGGTTAATTCAGGGTTCTCATATTTCGGATCGACATCGGTTGCAGCCCATAGAACGGCTTGTCCAACAGTCATACCGAGGAAGTTTTCCCAACCGACTTCTTCCAGATGAGGGTCCTGAAATGCTTCCATTGTCACCATGTGAATAGGGCCACGACCCGCATTTACTTCAGAAATAAATGCGTGGTTACGTAAGCAGGTTGGCGTAGGCAGATGATCGATGTAATCACCGACCATCTCTTTGGTGTTTTCATACCATGTGGTTTCATACTCATCACCGTTACCATTCTGGGTATAAGTCTTGAGGTGCAGGAAGTATGCGCCGACGGGTCCGTAGCCGTCTTTGAAGCGTGCCAGCACGATGCGGTTTTCCATTTGCGTCATCTTCGCGCCAGCCTCGATGATCAATCCATAAGCAGAGCCAGACGACCAGGGTGCATACCAGACACGCCCGGCACCTTCGCCGACAGAACGCGGCTTGAAGATATTAGAAGCACCACCGGCGCCAACAATAACGGTTTTCGCCTTGAAAACATGATAGTTGCCAGTACGCACGTTGAAACCTACGGCCCCGGCAATACGGTTATCTTTGCTCTCGTCCATCAGCAGGTGAGTCACACAGATACGGTTATACACCTTATCGGCAGATTTTTTAGCCGCTTCAGCAACGATAGGCTTGTAAGATTCACCGTGAATCATGATCTGCCATTTACCTTCACGCTGATAGTGACCCGTTTCGGCGTTTTTCATCAGTGGCAGGCCCCACTCTTCGAATTTGTGTACCGTAGAGTCAACGTGACGCGCCATATCGAAAGCCAAATCTTCACGCAACATGCCCATTAAGTCATTTCGTGCATAACGCACATGATCTTCCGGATTGTTTTCGCCCCAGCGGGTACCCATGTAACAGTTAATCGCATACAGGCCCTGTGCGACTGCACCGGAGCGATCTATATTGGCTTTCTCTGCGATGATGATCTTCTTGTCACGGCCCCAATATCGGGCTTCGTAGGCAGCACCAGTACCACCCATACCTGCACCAACGACTAAAATATCGATATCGTTTTCATAAATTGTTTTACGAGCCATTAGTAATAAACTCCTTCTTTAAGTTTTAAGCCGTTAGATTCCAGCGTCTGTAAACCGCCATCATCCATACGTATATATTCAGGCTCGAAACACAATAGTTCGCTATCGCGTGCCTCCTTGCTTGGCTCGGGCTCCTTGGCCAGTTCTGGAATTGCAGAACCCCAGGGTTTGGTGGTAATAGGGGACAGGAAATTCTTTTGGCGGCCATCACGGAAGGTGATTTTCCACGCAATCGTGCCTTTTTCTTCTTCACGGATTACGCGAACACTATGCCCAAGTGGGGCAAAGTCTGCATACCCGCGTACGTCAATCGCCTGGTGCGGGCACGCTTTTACGCAGGAGTAGCACTCCCAGCACATGTTCGGTTCGATGTTGTAAGCACGTCGAAGGGTCTTATCGATGTGCATGATGTCGGATGGGCAGATATCGACGCACTCTCCACAACCATCGCAACGAGTCATATAGACAAAAGTTGGCATATTATTTCTCTCTTCGTATGTTAATTAGTT
>CBDUSZ010000209.1:0-6087 GCA_965370015.1 uncultured bacterium
CAACAGCCGAGCGTGATCGACTGGGAAAATCGGGTTTCCATAGAATTCTTAAAGCAGCGTTGTGGAAATCCAGTTAAGCCTGTATTTGTCGAAGACGAAAGTCGTCGCATTGGGCGTATTTGTATGCCTGATAATCTCCACCATAAAATGCAGCAAGCACCCAGAGCAATTCTACAGGTTGATACAGAGTCTCGGGTTCAATTGATCGGGGAAGACTATATTTTAAATGCATGGCCGCAATATCAGGCCCTCTACCCGGGCCAGGCTGAAACTGAATTTAGCCGATTCGTGCTAGATAATCTGGCGCGTATTCAGAGACGCCTGGGTGGGGAGAGATATAAGCAGGTTAAACAATGTTTTGAGGCGGCACTGCAAGAGTTTTTTGCAAGTCAAAGTATTGCCGGGTTTCACCGGGGCATCAAGATTCTTTTGATTGACTACTACGATCCAATGTATCGCTACCAGCTTTCCAACAAATCTGCGCCGATTATTTTTACCGGACCCGAGCTTGAATATCTGCAGTGGAGCGAAGACTACCTGGCGACACATTAGTCGGCCCATAGTCAGCTAATCATTTCTCAGATAAGCTTCTGCGGTTTGAAAAATCAGTATTCCTTGTGAGGAATTAACGATGCTTTCAGCCGGCGAGATCGACTTTCGAAATATACCATTAACAGTCCGCTAAAAATGATCAGACCACTGCCGAGAAACGAGATCCAGTCGGGCCAGTCCCCCCACAGATAATAGCCAATGACCAGAGCCAGAGGCATGGATGAATATTCAAAAGGTGCGATCACTGGTGCCTGTCCTAGTCGATATGCCTGTGACAGCAAATAACCACCAAACGAGACTATCAGTCCGCAAAGCGCAAGTAATCCTAAATCCGTGGGGGGTGGCCATGTCCATGCCCGCAATAAAAACTCAGACGTGGGGTTAGCCGCCACATTTAAACGGCCATCGCCGATGCTCAGTCCGACGATCGAACTGATCAGGATAAACGCAAACTGTATATAAAAAGTGAGTGTGCCGGCCTTTTCCCGGATACCGAGTTTTCGCGTCATCATTTGCATAATTGCGTAGCTTAGTGCGGCCAATATTGGCAACAGGCTGGTCAGGGCGAAGACTTCTGCACCGGGTCTCACCATCACCAATACGCCACACAGCCCGATGAATATGATTATCCATCTCGATAATCCGACCTTCTCGCCAAGAACCGGTTGCGATAATAAGCAGATAAATAATGGTGCGACGAAAAATAGTGCGACTGTTTCTGCGAAAGGCAGGGTGGCAAGGCCTAGAAAGAAAAACATATTGGCAAGCACCAGTAGCGATCCGCGGAAAAAATGTAGCACCGGCCTTCGTGTTTTAAGAGTCTTAAAACCACCTTCCAGTTGCACGATACAAAGTACAACAAACATCGCGAACAAGGATCGAAAAAACATGATCTCGTGCAGCGCATAAATCGGACTCAGCCATTTTATAATTGCATCGCTGGCACTGAGAAACACAACGGCTCCCATCAAACACAGAATACCCTGAGAATTATGGCTCAACGACTTGAAGAATTTCATTGGGGTGGCTCTAAAAACTGGCAGGCGCATGTTGGCATAAAATGCTGTCGTGTAATAGCTGTTAAAAGGGTTCTATATCAGGGAGCCTCTGATCAATTCGTGAATCAACAGCTGCTAGTTAAACTGAACCAGTTCTTCGTTACAAATCTTGCGAATAGAGGTACTATTCGCTGCAATTCGTGCCTCGATCTGACTCATTTTAGCGTCGCATTTGAATGACTCAGAATTAATCAGAGGCTCCTTAAGAATTATTTTGTGCAGGTTTATCCTGTCTAATATTTATTAGAATAATAATTCTAATCGTTTTAAATCACGCTTTAAGGAATGCCCATGATAGTAACCAATATTGAGCACATCCCCGGTAAGACCATCAAAACTCACTTTGGCCTGGTGCAGGGCAATACCATCCGGGCTAAACATGTTGGCCGTGATTTGATGGCCGGTTTGAAAAATATCTTCGGTGGAGAATTAAAAGGTTATACAGAATTGTTGAGTGAGTCCCGTCAGCAGGCGACTGACCGCATGATAGAGCAAGCGCAATCTCTGGGTGCCAATGCTATTTTGAACGTGCGTTACAGTACCTCTTCAATCACCCAGGGCGCCGCTGAACTGTATGCCTATGGAACCGCAGTAATCGTCGAATAATGATGTGGGCAGCACGAAAAATGCGCGTTTTTCACGATGGCTGTGCCGGTTCAGTGTTCGAAGACCCAGGGCAGCTGCGCTGGGGCCAGCTTTCCTCATGTCCCCTCTCATGCGCCGCAGTTCTGCGTTCTTGCTCCGAGGGGAAAGTCACTATTTTTCGAGGTGTCCATGTTTGAAATTATTGTATTTCTGGTATTAATGGTGCTCGGTTATGTGTTCGGACAACTGGCAGAAAAAAGACACTTTCGTTCTATTATTCGACGCGAAAAGGCAACCCTGAGAATGCCTGCAATGACTCTGAAGACGGTTCCTGCCAGTTTAAATCGCTGCACTACTTTCCTCGTCAGCGGTAATGTCGTGGTGTCGATTGATTTTTTCAAAAAGTTTTTGTCCGGTCTGAGAGCGCTAATTGGAGGACCTCTGCGTAGTTATGAATCTCTGCTTGACCGGGCCCGTCGAGAAGCGATTTTGCGCATGAAGGAATCAGCAATTGCGCAGGGCGGAAAAATTATCGTCAATGTCCGTATTGAGACAGCGTCAATCAGTAAAAACAGCCAGAACCGTTATTCGGTGGGGTCTGTGGAAGTAGTCGCTTACGGTACCGCGATAGCACCCTGAATCCGACGAAATAATTTATGAAGTACGAGGCTAAAGTGATACCTGAGCGTATCAATTCGTCGAAACATAATCCGTTAAAGGAGCTTTTACTGCTTTGCAGCGCTGCACTCGGAATCATTTTCGCGGTTATTTTGCTGTTAACTCTGTTAACCGATTACCTGGTAGGTTTCATACCGCCTGAGGCTGAAAGTCGGTGGTTTAATAGTGATTTGATCGAATTCGAGTCAACTACATTTGGAATGCCGGAAATAGAGAAATTCAGCGAAGGCGAACAGTATTTGATTAACCTGGTCGAGCAACTGAGGCTGGAGCAATACCAGAATTTTAAATTCACCGTCACCATCATCGAAGATCAACACCCGAACGCATTTATAGTCCCAGGGGGGCATATTTTTATCACCAGTGCTTTATTCGGCTACGTCGACAGTGAAAATGGACTCGCGATGGTGCTTTCACACGAAATGGCACATCAGTATCGCCGCCATCCCTTACGGTCAATGGGCAGGGGCGTTATCATTGGCCTCGCGCTTACAGTCTTGCTGGGTAGCGATAGCAGTGAGTGGATTCAAAATATGTTTTTCCAGGTGGCCACTATCAGCCAGCTTGCATTTAGTCGTGAACAGGAACGTGAAGCAGATAGCATTGCAATTCAAAGCCTGATAAAACGCTACGGGCACGCGCAGGGAGCAGCAGAGTTTTTTATAAAAATAAAATCCCTCGGAGATATACAGAGCCCATTACCCACATTTTATCAATCGCACCCAGGAGCCGATGAAAGAATTAAATTCATCGCTCAGTATGAAAGCCAGTTAAACGGGAGTAAGAAAAAACTGCCAGCATTCATTGTTAAAATTAACCAGGGTGAAAACCTGTCTGCGAACTGAACAGATGTGGCATATCGACTGAAACTGAACTGATTTACCTTATCGCAGTCATAACCGATTGATTTGATTTAAAAATACTTGAGCTGAATTTGATGAAAAAAATAGGTCTGGTCGGAATAGTTGTCGCCATAGCTGTCATATTCTTTGTTTTCGACCTGGGGCATTTCCTCACGCTGGATTATATCAAGGAGCAGCAACAACAAATCGAATCGTTGTACGCTGAAAATAAACTCGTTACGCTCGGCGCGTATTTCCTTTTATACATCCTGGTTACCGGCGCTTCATTGCCCGGTGCGACCATTCTGACCTTAGCTGGTGGAGCGGTATTTGGACTGGTAACCGGAGTGATACTGATATCCTTTGCCAGTACCATTGGCGCCTCGCTGGCTTTTGTGATTTCACGCTATTTATTTCGAGAAAGTGTGGAGACTCATTTTGGCAGCTCGCTCAAGGCGATCAATGACGGCATCAAAAAAGACGGTGCACTTTATCTGTTTGCACTTCGACTAGTACCGGCATTTCCATTTTTTGTAATCAACCTGGTCATGGGTTTGACCCCGATTAAACTAAAAACATTCTACTGGGTCAGTCAGCTCGGTATGTTCGCCGGTACGATCGTTTACGTCAATGCCGGCACTCAATTAGCCCAGATAAATTCGGCTTCCGAAATTCTCAGTGCTGAGTTGATTTTTTCATTCGTACTGTTAGCGATGCTGCCGTTTGCCGGTAAAGCCATAGTTGCGATGGTGAAGAATCGCAAGGCTCTGTCCGATTTTGTTAAGCCAGTGAAGTTTGATACTAACCTCGTGGTAATTGGTAGCGGTGCCGCAGGACTCGTCAGCGCCTATATTGCTGCCGCGGTGAAAGCAAAAGTGACGCTCATCGAAAAACACAAAATGGGGGGAGACTGTCTGCACACCGGATGCGTGCCCTCCAAGGCGATTATCCGCTCGGCTAAATTTATCTCGCACATCGGGCGTAGCGAGGAATTTGGTATTAAAAATGCAAACGCCGAATTCGATTTTGGCGAAGTGATGCAGCGAGTCCACAGGGTCATAGAAAAAATACAGCCGCACGATTCAGTAGAACGTTACACCGGACTCGGGGTTGACGTAATCAAGGGAGAGGCGAGGGTTGTTTCACCCTGGACGGTAGAGGTGAATGGGCAGACCATTAACACCAAAAACATCATCATTGCCACCGGCGCCATACCTTTTGTGCCGCCCATCGAAGGCATCGACTCGGTAAATTATTACACTTCTGAAAATTTATGGGGTATGCGCGAGAGACCCGAGAAACTGGTGGTTTTGGGTGGTGGTCCAATTGGCTGCGAGCTGACCCAGGCGTTTGCAAGACTGGGATCGTCGGTTACCCAGGTTGAAATGCTGCCGCGAATTTTATTGCGTGAAGACGCGGAAATATCGGAGTTGATGAAAACCAAATTTGAAAATGAAGGCATTAATGTGCTGGTGAATCACCGGGCAAAACAGGTGCGGCAAAAAGGGGGCAAGGATTACCTCGTAGTTGAGTGCGAGGGGCGGGATAAGGAATTAGAATTCGATGCATTAATTGTTGCTGTAGGCCGGGCTGCTTATAGCAGTGGGTTCGGTCTCGAAGCGCTTGGTGTACGACTCAACCCTAATAAAACCATTGAGGTAAACGAGTATTTACAAACTAACATCCCGACTATTTATGCCTGCGGCGATGTTGCCGGTCCGTATCAATTCACCCATGTCGCTGCGCACCAGGCCTGGTATGCCTCGGTAAACTCTTTGTTCGGCGGTTTCAAACGCTTTAAGGCCGATTACTCGGTGATTCCCTGGGCCACGTTTACCGATCCAGAAGTGGCGCGCGTAGGCCTTAACGAGGCCGAGGCAGGCGAAAAAAATATCGCTCATGAAGTAACTGTTTATGGCATCGACGACCTCGACCGTGCGATAGCCGACAGCGAGGACCATGGTTTTGTCAAAGTGCTCACAGTACCTGGCAAGGACAAAATTCTCGGCGTTACCATCGTCGGAGAACATGCGGGCGATTTGATTGCAGAATACGTGTTAGCCATGAAACACGGTCTGGGATTGAATAAAATACTGGGAACAATCCATATCTACCCGACCCTGGCGGAGGCCAATAAGTATGTTGCCGGTGAATGGAAGCGGGCGCATGCGCCACAAAAATTACTCGCCTGGGTAGCCAGGTTTCACGCCTGGCGGCGAGGGTGATGCCGGGTATTCTCCGAAGATTATAATTACTTAATAATCAGTAATTTACAACATATTCGTATCCTGGTTTCGATGTCAATCAGCATGCTTCGGTAGCATGCTGATAAACCTGTGAATACGATTTACCAGCAAATGCCGGTCTGCTGA
>CBDUSZ010000210.1:0-6085 GCA_965370015.1 uncultured bacterium
GCTATTGGCATACTGGCGGAGAACATACGCGGGAATTTGTAGGTGCAGCAGGTCAAGCAAATAGGAAGACTGGTTACGATCTAAATACGAATTCATAAAAATTGATTTGGAAAGAGCTGACTCTGGATCTTCGTTTTAGAGTTTTTCTCTGGTCTAAAAGCTAAACCTAAACCTGAGCCTAAACCTGAGCCTAAACCTGAGCCTAAACCTGAGCCTAAACCTGAGCCTGAGCCTGAGCCCGACTCGCACGTACCATCCTGCGCAATATCATCAGGATAAAGATCACGCTAATCGCGATCGCAAGACCTGAGAGGCTCTCGAAAACCTCACCTACATCATGCATCTGTTTATATAAATCCGAATATATCGCTTTATCGACAAATACTCGACGTATCATTCCCAAAGCCTTCCAGAAAAACAGAGGCATTAGCCCCACTGCGAGTGATATTGGTATTAGGCGCACTCTAAGCCCCTTCAACCGCAGGCCAGCGCTGAACAGTGTTGTCAACGCGATTAACAATAGAATGAATGCCAGTGAATCTTCAACAATTCTGATATTTGCAATTATGTCCATTTCGATCACCATTTCCTCAAAGGTCTGAGCGTTATATAGCTATAACGCATGATTCCAATAAACAAACATACCAGTCCTACTATGCCGATGATGTAGCGTAGCGCGACGGTAAATTCGGATGCCTTATAAAATGGCAGCAGCTTATAGCCAATTCGCATACCAATTAACAACACGCCCCAGGAAATAAGCGTCCATTGAGTTCCAGAACCTTTCATCATTTTGCTAAAGTAGATGAGGATGATCCCCGCGGTGGTCCACATAAATAACTGCGTCCAGGCGTTTCCCAAAAAATCTAACATGACATATCTCCACTAAACTTGGTTTAAATTTCGGTCGCCTGAACTGCTATTTCATCAAACATCAACCTGGCAGTCATTTCGCCCACGTACGCGGCAGCAAGATCAATACAGGCTTCAACGAAGTATTCGGCGTCATCTTCAGAAGAGTATTTTTTCATAATATTGCCAACCTGCTGCCTGGCCTCTTCTTCTCCAATTACTGTCGTGAGAATTTCTGCAGCGCGATCTAATTTCCCGACACCGGTGTTGTATGTCTTAGGGCTGGCATGTTTGGTAGTCTGCTGTTTTACCGATTCGGCAGGCTGACTGTGGTGAAGCTCACGTAAGATATCTTCTACCGAAGGTATTCCCGACTGGGGGGTGAATTTGGAAACGTCGTGTCGAACGAATAAAGCCTTGAGAGCATCGGCCTGTAGTAGTACGCGGACCGCCTCCATTCCAACTTTACCTAAATAGCTACAGCCTAGCAGTTCGCCGGATTTTATTACCAGGGTCGCGTCTTTAACTGTCCCGCTTAAACTTGTTATTATGTGAAGATGGCCGGTTTTTCCCCCTTTTTTTGCCGATTCAAGTGCATAGTGAAGCACCATAGCGCCCGTAGTACCACTCATGAATCTCATCCATAAAACCTTTGATCAGAATCGTATAGTTCAATAATTTAAAGAAGTATATAGCTTAAAAAGGCAATATATTTGCATCTTGCCACTCCTGGCAATCGCCGGGGTTATGTTTACGGGTTAGATACGGACTGAGAGGAATTTCTATCAGGTCTTAACCATAGTTTGACAAAATAATTTTAAACCCCGCAAACACAAATTTATCCGATAAAATATACTTTTAATATCAATATGTTACGCAGGTTAGGCTCTGCGCATCTTCTACCGGTGTTTATTTTACCCTGTCATTCAGCCAGGCAATTTTATGGGCTTAAACCAAGCTTCGATCCGGTCCCCATCGCCAGATTTTCCTTCCCGGCGTATTGCCGCACTCCCAAGTAAATCGCATACATTCTTGATCTATATCAAGTTTTCTCGATCTAGACCATCGCTATAAATTCGTAAATCTTGAGGGTCTGGTCTTTCGAGATGACACAACCCCGTTAAGCATTGACCTAATGTAATAGAGGAAGACCTAACCCCAATCTTTTCAAGCCATATTAAATTTTGTCGACCGTAAGATCTAATCCCGAGCCCTTAACACTATTTGGATAAAAACAGAAAGCCGACATGATAGAAATATTGATCCAGATCAGTAATCGATCGTCATTATTGGCCTATTCTGGAAGATGTCGAAATAAGTAGGGAGAGTTAACTGTGTCCATATGTATAGTTGTTGCAGATAGTAGTAGGGCACGAATCCTGACGGCCCAGAGTGGGTCCGGTCCATTGCATGATGAGAAGGATTACATTCATAACGAAAGTCGTCTGAGAGAGCAGGATCTGGTTGCCGATGAAACGGGCAGCGGAAATGATTCCGGGGGTTACGGCAAGCACTCGATGGGGCATGAAGGAGCAGCCCATCAACGCCAGGCAGAAACCTTTGCACATGAAATATGCAGTGAAGTCGATAAGGTTCGACAGCATAGTGATTTGCGTAAAATCTACCTGGTTGCAGCACCGAGATTTCTTGGATTGCTACGAACCGGCCTCAGTAAACAGTGCACAGAGTTACTGGTGGTCGAGGTGAATAAAGATCTGGTTAAACACAGTATTGAAGACATTCGATCTCATTTACCTAAGCGCTTGTAAATAACGGGTTGGCGTCAGCTTCTCGTCCGTTTACAAGTTCAACCATCGACCCCTGGACCGTATGAGATACGAGATATCATCGTCAGAATCAACAAGTTTATGTTGCCGAATATTCACTACCGATGCCAATAAAGCACCCCTCTGGCGGTAGTTGTCAGCGAACATTCACTCCCCTGTTAATTCTAAGCTGTCATGACGTCTGTCAAGCCTGTTGTCAGCCTGATAGAGACGGCTGTATGATGGGTATTAACCACAGAACCCAGGCGATTAATAAAGCATGGATGTGTCAGACGCAAAGATCCCGGTCACGTCCGCAGCCGATAACGATTCGGGGTCGGATTCAATCCCTGTGATCGAATTTCTATCCGGTCGGCACCGGGGCACCCACGAGCAAATCTCTGAAAAAACCGTATTTCTGACAATTAACGAGTTCGGTGGAATTTCGATTACTCCCTCATCGGAAGCCATTAAAGGCGAAGAATATCCCATTCGGCTTCATAGGTCTGGTAACACTTATGAACTCGAAGTGGAGCCACTGTTTTACGTTTGGGTAAATGGCAAAAACGTATCGCAACACACACTGCAATCGGGGGAACTACTGGAAATTGGGCGTAACGGGCCCATGCTGCGCTATCGAATCTATCCAAAGGGTGAGGTTCCACAGCGAACCGCGGCGAACGCGTTCACCGACTGTATTGATTGCGCACGCTATTCAGATGGCTCATTCGCCAGGCGTACCGGGCGGCTCCTGTCGGAAATGGTCGATGAACTGGTGGTTCGCACGACAATCTGGTTTCGCGTCCTGGTTGTCGCCCTGTTGGTCGCCCTGATGGCCAGTATGTTTTACCTTTCGCGGCAAAGCCAGTACCTGGAGGAGCGCCTGGCGGAGGAATCCAGCTTCATGCAGGAAATTTCCGAGCTTCTGCAGCGTACCGAAAGAGACGCCATTACCAGTGAGGACCTGGCCAATCTCCGGGCCCAGCTGGAGAAACGCGTTGATGCCCTCGAGGCGCGGTCGGAGGCTACGCGCAAGATCATCGCCGCAGCGTCAAAATCCGTTGTCTTCATTCAGGGCAGCTACAGCTATTTCGACAAAGAGAGCAACCTGCCTCTACGCTATGTCGGACTTGATTCCACGGGCCAGCCGCTGGGTACCCAACTGGGTCCGGCCTTAACCCTGGAAGGAGACGGCCCTGTTGTAGAAATACAATACACGGGTACTGCCTTCGTTGTAGGCGCCCAGGATATATTGATAACCAACCGGCACATAGCAGTGCCCTGGGAATTCAATCCCACTCACGAGCAGTTTGAAGCCATGGGGCTGGCTCCAAAATTTGAACGCTTCATAGGCTATCTGCCCGGTGTGGAAGAATCTTTCGATGTACAACTGGTTATCGCCAGTGACGAAGCCGATGTCGCCGTCCTGCGCTGCGATAAAGCGCCATCGGATGTTCGCCCACTGGTTACAGGATCAAATCCCGCCCTTCCTGGTGATGAAGTAATTGTGATGGGTTACCCGACAGGAATACGTGCAATGCTGGCACGCACCGATACCAAATTCCTCGACGAAATTCGTGAAGCGGATAACCTGGATTTTTGGGCAGTGGTAGAACGTCTTTCCGCGTCCAGTCTTATAACACCGATAGCCTCCCGTGGCATCGTCGGACAGGTAACTGCGGATGCCGTGGTTTACGATGCAGAGACTACACGCGGGGGTAGCGGCGGACCGGTACTCAATATGCGTGGTGAGGTGATTGCCATCAACACAGCTATCTTTCCGGAATTCGGCGGCTCGAATCTCGGTATACCAATGGCACGCATCATGCCGGTTCTGAATCGATCTTTAGAATTAATTAAGTCACAGTAATTTTAATTCGATCATAATTAATCAGCTCAATCGATCCCGATTTTCCTCCATATCTCCGTACGTCTAGATCCATATCATAAAATTAAGCCAGACAGTTTACTGGGCATTTATTCATTCATTTCATAATTCGATTGGGCGTTTCTCCACTTCTGCTCCAAGTTACTTAATGACGGCCTCTACTCGTTCCAGTATTGTTCCAGAATGTTCGGCAAGTGCTTCAATAACGATAGCTTTCAGTGCATCAAAATGTTGCTCACCGATGGATTCACGAACGTCACTGGCCAATAAAGCCTGAAACGATTCAACCACATGATTTGCTAGCTCTTCCTGCTCTCTGACCATGATGTTTCTCCAGTCTGTATATCACTATTAGTCGTAAAGATGTGACTAATATTGATCTGGATCAACGTTCATTAAACTAATTAATGTAAAAAATATACCTCACTATTGCTGTCCTGTGTACGGATGATGTGGGATATATGAATAACATTTTTTCGCTTGCAGATGAACTGGGACCCTTTAAGGTTATTCATGTTCATGAACCAGGCATCGGACTGAAAGGCGTGCTGGTTGTAGACAATGTGGCTATGGGTCCTTCAATCGGTGGTGTGCGTATGGCGGTAGATGTTACCGTCGAAGAATGTGCTCGACTGGCCCGCGCCATGACCTTAAAAAATGCGGCCGCTGGGCTAGCTCATGGTGGTGGAAAGGCCATATTGATGGGTGATCCCAAAATGCCCAAAGTCGAAAAGGAAATTTTGATTCGAGGTTTTGCATCTGCCCTGCAGGAAGTCGAACAATACATTTTTGCGCCGGATATGGGTACCGATGAAGTGTGTATGGCCTGGATCAAGGATGAAATCGGTCGTGTTGTAGGTTTGCCACGTGAGATCGGTGGCATCCCGCTCGATGAAATCGGTGCAACCGGTTGGGGGCTTAGCCACGCTGTTGATGTAGCACAGGAATTCTGTAGTTTCGAAACTAAAGGTGCTCGCTTTGTAGTACAGGGCTTTGGTGCCGTCGGAAAACACGTCGCTAACTTCTTATCTGCAGCGGGTGCGATTGCCATCGCTGTTTCCGATTCTTCGGGAGCAACCTATAATCCCGATGGCCTCGATGTGCAGAAACTACTGGCGCTTAAGGCCGATGGTAAGAGTGTCACCGACTACGCCGATGGCAAAAAACTCGAGGGTGATTCGCTCATCGATATCGACTGTGATATCTGGATTCCGGCAGCCCGACCGGATGTAATCGATGAAACTAACGTGCATCGACTCAATACTAAAATAGTCGTGCAAGGCGCGAATATCCCTGTTACCCGTGGTGCCGAAGCAATCCTGCATGACCGAGGTATTCTCAATATCCCCGATTTCATCGCCAATGCGGGGGGTGTAATTTGTGCCGCGATGGAGTATCAAAATGCCAGCGAGATGAGCGTTTTTTCCGTCATCGAGGAAAAGTTGCGTCGTAACACCCGCGAAATTCTCAAAACAGCCAGGCAGGAACAGATTTCACCGCGAGATGCCGCATTGGCAATGGCGCATAAACGGCTTCAAAAGGCGATGAGTTATCGCCGCTGGCACATATTTTAATAGGA
>CBDUSZ010000211.1:0-6075 GCA_965370015.1 uncultured bacterium
TGGCGGGTACTTGCGGCTTAAATCCCTGGCTCAAAGCCAGTAATATCAATGGGCCCCGATTGGCCCATTGACTACTTATCCATGCTGATTTTTGGGTTTCAGCCCTTACCTGGTTTAGACATCCAGAACCACCAGACGATGAAGCCAATCAGTACTACTCCGGCCAGGTTTATTATCAGTGTTTGCATCATTTATTCCCCGCTGGTTTGAACAGACGTAATCGATTCGCATTACTCACTACCGTGAGTGAGGACATCGCCATCGCACCGCCGGCTATCATCGGATTGAGCAATATACCCATCAGCGGAAACAGTACGCCTGCGGCGAGTGGGATGCCGAGTGAATTGTAAATAAAAGCACCAAACAGGTTTTGCTTGATATTGCGTACGGTCGCCTTCGATATCGCAATGGCGTCTACCACGCTATTCAATGAACCGCGCATCAGCGTGATGTCCGCGCTTTCGATCGCCACGTCGGTGCCACTACCTATGGCAAAACCGACATCCGAGCGCGCCAGTGCCGGGGCGTCGTTGATGCCATCGCCGACCATGCCGACACGCTCACCGCGCGCCTGCAGGCTTGCCACCATGTCTGCCTTGTCCTGGGGCAATACCTCGGCTATGACCTCGTCGATACCGACCTGCCGGGCGACCGCATTAGCGGTTTCCTTATTATCGCCAGTGAGTAACACCACTTTCAATCCAATAGCGTGCATGCGTTGAATCGCGGCCATCGAATCCGGCTTTATCGCATCGGAAACGCTGATGAGACCCGCGGCCTTATCGCCGACGGCAATAAACATTGGCGTCTGTGCCTGCAGGGTTAACGCGTGCGCCGACTCGTCGAGTGCGGAAATATCGATATCGTGATCTGTCATTAATTTTCGATTACCCAGCAGTACGGCCTTGTCTTCGATAACCGCCTCGACACCGTGTCCTGCGATAGCGGAAAATTGCGCTACTTTAAGCAGTGACAATTTTTTGTCTTTCGCCGCGATGACGATTGACTCGGCTAGCGGATGCTCCGAATGCTGCTCGATGCTGGCACCCCATTGCAATAACTGGTCTTCGCTCCAGTCATCGAGCACGACCACCGATGTCACGCTGGGGCGACCTTCGGTTACCGTGCCGGTCTTGTCGAGGATGATGGTGTCAAGTTTACCCGCCATTTGCAGCGCGTCACCGTTGCGGATGAGTATGCCATGTTCTGCAGCCTTGCCGACGCCGACCATGATTGAAATCGGTGTCGCCAGGCCCAACGCACAGGGGCAGGCGATAATCAAAACGGTCATCGTCGTGACAATCGCCAGGGTGATTACCTGGTCGCCTGTTCCGAAGTTAATCCAGGCAAGGAAAGTCAGTACCGAAACAATCAATACACTCGGCACAAATACACCAGCAACCTTGTCCACCAGACGACCAATCGCCGGTTTTGAAGATTGTGCGGTACGCACCATTTCGATGATTTGCGACAACACGGTATCCTTGCCAATCCGTTTGGCCTGAAACAAAAAACTACCCATCTTGTTGATGGTACCGGCAACCACCTCGTCACCGATTTGTTTTTGTACTGGAACTGGTTCACCGCTGATCATCGATTCATCGATACTCGAATGACCGTCTATGATGATACCGTCGACGGCCAGGCGTTCGCCGGGGCGCACTCTCAGGGTTTCGTCAAGCCCGACTTCCTCGATAGGAATGTCCTGTTCGACGCCGTCGCGGATCACGCGGGCTGTTTTCGCCTGCAGTCCAATCAGGCGCTTAATCGCCTCCGAGGTTTTACCGCGTGCGCGCATTTCCAGCGCGGAACCGAGATTGATCAGGGCTATAATAATCGCCGCCGCTTCGAAATAGGCGTGTTGTGCCATCGACGGCACCAGCGCCGGGTTAGCCACTATCACCATCGAATACAGCCAGGCGGTACCCGTGCCCAGCGCTATCAGGGTATCCATATTGGCATTGTGATTTCTGGCAGATTTCCACGCCCCGGTGAAATAATGCCCACCGGAATAGACCAGCACCATGATGGTTAACAAGCCTATGCCCAGCCAGAAAAGTCTGCCAGCGTCATCGAAGCCGGGCAACATGCCAGACATTCCGAGAATGAACAGCGGTGCTCCAACGATTCCGGCGAACGCCGCCTTTTTCAACAAACGGCGGTAATGCTCCATTTCCGCCGCTTCTTTTTCCGACTCGTCCTCGGCACCGGTGAGCTGGGCTGCATCATAGCCAGCCGCCCGAATCGCATCGACCAGGGTCTCGGCACTGACTTCACCTTCGACTGTCGCCGTATGTTCGGCAAAATTGACATTGGCGATTAATACCCCATCGACACTTTTAATCGCCTGTTCAACCGAGGCCACGCATCCTGCGCAACTCATCCCTGAGATCGATAAACGAGTGGCAGCACTCATGTCAGTTCGGTGGCGTCGAAACCTGCCGCCTTGATCGTCTCGCTTAGCACGCTCAATGACAGGTCGGACTCCACCAGCGCTGTTTTTGTCGCCAGGTCCACTGCTGAGCGGATTACCCCCGGCTCATCGGCCAAAGCCTTTTCAATAGCGCTCACGCAGCCATTACATTTCATACCGGGAATCGATAGTTTTATTTCGTTGCTCATGGTTTATAGCCCTCTGTGATAAAAATAAATGGTTTCTATGACAGTTAATATAAGGGCGAACGCCGAAAAAACCGTTACATCATTATGGGAAAATGTTGCAGAATTTACACTTTATCGAGGGACTGGCGTTGATTATAGTCGCGTAATTGTTTGAATTGCGAGGGGGTCATGCCGGTGACTTTCTTAAATTGCCGACTCAGGTGGGCGACGCTACTGTAGCCAAGGCGGTCGGCAATTTCGGTCAGCGTGAGTTCGTCATAAACCAGCAGCTCGCGGGTTTTTTCAATTTTCTGATTGATGAAATACTGTTCAATGGTGAGGCCTTCAACGGTAGAAAATAGATTACTCAGATGCGTGTAATCATAAAAAAGTCGCTGGCTTAAATACTCGGAAAGTTTCACCTTCCCCTCTGTCTGCGGTTGCTGCGCCAGCAAAATCACATGCTTTTTAATATTCTCAATTAACCTGGTTTTTTTGTCGTTAATTATTTCGAAACCGAGCGGCACTATCTTTTTCTGGAACTGCTCCAGCGCTTCCGCTGCGACGACTTCATCGCCAAAGTCGACTTCGCCCAGGTACACCGCATGCGGTTTCAGGTCGAGCTCGTCGAGCAGGTTTTGAATGACCAGTTTACATCGATCACACACCATATTCTTGATCAGAATTTTCATCGCAGACATTCTATCGCGTTAAGCAGTATTTAACAGCAGCCTGGCATCCCGTAAAGCGATCGGCGATATGCCCAGGGTAATCTAAAGCGCGCTGGCACCCGCCTGCGCGATGATACCGTCTTCGGTCGATTTAACCCCGCTGACACCGATGGCACCGACTAGCTGATCCTGATAAATCAACAGCAATCCGCCTTCCAACGGCATCATCCCCTGCAGAGCCAGATACCCCGGACGACCACCATTCACGATTTCTTCCCAAACCCGGGTTGAGCGCCGAAACATCAATGCTGCTTTAGCTTTATCTATGCAGACATCGATACTACCGAGCTGTACCTTGTCGCGTTGCAGATACATCAGGTGACCACCATCATCGACAATCGCAATCGCTACCTCCCAGGCATTTTTATCGGCCTCCGCCTGGGCAGCTGCAGCGACTCGCCTGGCCGAATCCAGATCCAGAATAAATTTCTGTTGCATTTAATTAGCCTAAACTCATTATTCCAGGATTATATATTTTCCGCCGCATCGGCTCGCATTTGCGCCTTGGCTTCTCGCCGCCGTGCATGCAACACCGACTCGGTATACCCATTCGATTCCTCGCGCCCTTTAAACACCAGGTCGAGTGCCGCCTGAAACGCTATACTTTGCTCAAAATCGGGGGCCATATTTTTATACACAGGGTCATGTTCATTCTGCCGATCAACCACTCTGGCCATCATTTCAAATACCTGGCGCACCTGGTCTTCGTTGGTAATGTTGTGGTATAGCCAGTTAGTGATGTGCTGGCTTGAAATTCGTAGCGTCGCACGATCTTCCATCAATCCCACATCGTCGATATCCGGCACCTTGGAGCAGCCGATACCCCGGTCGATCCAGCGCACCACGTAGCCGAGAATTCCCTGTGCATTGTTTTCCAGCTCATTGATCAGGTCATCTTTATTGATCTTGCGACCATCGAGTAGAGGAATGCTCAAAATATCGTCAAGACTGGCGCGCTCACGACCACTTAACTGGCGTTGCCGGGCAGCCACTTCGACGTAGTGATAATGCATCGCATGCAGGCTTGCCGCACTTGGTGATGGTACCCAGGAGGTACTTGCACCCGCCCGCGGGTGGGCAATTTTCTGTTCCATCATCGCCGCCATATTATCCGGTGCCGCCCACATGCCCTTACCGATCTGGCCATGCCCGGGTAAGCCGACTTCAAGACCGATATCGACATTCCAGTCTTCGTAGGCGAGTAACCATCTGGAGTTCTTGATTTCATTTTTAGGTATCACCGCATCGGCTTCCATACTGGTATGAATTTCGTCGCCGGTGCGATCCAGAAAGCCGGTATTGATAAAGACCACACGCTCGCTGGCTGCTCGAATACACTCTTTCAGGTTCACAGTGGTGCGTCGCTCTTCGTCCATAATACCCATTTTGATCGTATTCTTTTCCAGCCCAAGTGCATTTTCAACCATCTCAAACAGGCTTACCGCGGCTTCAGCTTCCTCGGGACCGTGCATTTTCGGTTTAACGATATAAACACTGCCGGTTCGACTATTTTGGAATTTACCGCTTCCCTGTAAATCTTGTTTGGCAGCTAACACGGTGACCATCGTATCGAGAAAGCATTCGGGGATTTCTGCGCCATCGCGGGTCACTGCATCGGTGTACATATGGGTACCGACTGTGCGCACAAACATCAAACTGCGCCCCGGCAGCGTAAAGGGATTACCTGCGGGCGAAATAAATTCGACGTCGGGGTTTAATGAGCGCTCGATGGCTTCGCTTCCGCGCATTACCGTGGTGGTTAAATCACCCTTCATTAACCCACACCAGTTACGATAAATAACAACTTTATCTTCCGCGTCAACCGCCGCAATCGAGTCCTCGCAATCCATAATCGTGGTTATTGCAGATTCTATGCGTACATCGTAAATATTTGCCAGATCGGTCTGGCCAATATTAAAACCTTCACCGATGAGTAACTCGATGTGTAAATTATTATGTTTCAGTAATATCGCCGATGGCTCTCCAGGGTCGCCCCGGTAGCCAGCAAAACATTCGCGCTGAGCCAACTCTACCTCGCTACCGTCACCCTTTACGACGACCAGTCTACCGGCACGAACCTTGTAACGAACCGCGTAACTGTGACTGCCGACAGTTAAAGGTACCACCCGATCGAGAAAATTTCGCACGTAGTTAATAACCTGCCCACCACGCACCGGGTTATAATTCGAGGTCTTTTTACAGCCCCGATACTCGGGAATAACATCGGTACCGTAAAGCGCGTCGTACAGGCTGCACCAGCGCGCATTCGCGGCATTTAGCGAGTATCTTGGGTTATCTACCGGCACCGCCAACTGCGGTCCGGCTACCAATGCAACCTCCTCGTCTACATTCTCCGTGGTGACCTGGAAGGGCTCACCTTCGGGAATCAGATAACCAATTTCCAGTAAAAATTCCCTGTACTGTTGAGGATCAAATTTACCGAAATGACTTTTATGCCATTCGTCTAGCTGCAGCTGAAGTCGATCACGTTTATCAAGTAAGGCTTTATTAGAGTCCCCCAGGGCAGCAATAATATCGGCCATTGATTGCCAGAAATGGGCAGAATCGACGCCGCTACCCGGCGCTATTTCCTGGTCAATTAATTCGTAGAGCCCTCGATCAACCTCGAGACCACTGATTTCAATACGATCACCCATTATTATTTTCCTGGTATTGAGGGGTACGGGACCCCCGAGTATATCGCCCGCAACATAGAAAACCAGCACCTGGCCCGCATTATTGG
>CBDUSZ010000212.1:0-6052 GCA_965370015.1 uncultured bacterium
CATTGGGGATGATAGACTTAACCGCGCGCCAGTAATTGTCACGCTGCCAGTCGGTGTAAATCAGATTCTCGCCATGACAGCGCCGCCAGGGCTGACCACCGTCTATATTCGCCGACACCGTGACACAGCGGTCTTCGGTCACCACGCAGGCGTAGCTTCGACCGAACGAACAATAAAGAAAACCGCAATAATAGGCGATATTGTGCATCGAGGTGAGCAACACCGCATTAACACCGGTATTGCTCATTAACTGGCGCAGTTTAGCTAGACGGCTTTCGTACTCGGTATGCGAAAACGGCAGATTGGCTTTTGAGCCGTTTTGTAACTGGAAAAATTCAGCTCGAATGGTTTGCGATTGAGACATGGTTTCACTCCGAAGAATCCGGGTGAAATATTATCACCCGGCAAATGGTCCGGGCGTACAGGATCAAAAATCTGCAATTGCAGCATCGATAATGCTCGGAAATAGCGACGCCATCGCTGCGAGCAGGAAATAATTTTAGCCAGTGATTACGGGTCGGGCAAGCATTATTTGAAGGGCTTTTCACCAATCCTGTAGGGTCGAATTCATTCGACCTATTATCAGACCGAATGAATTCAGCCCTACAGGGGGTACTTCCCGCCCGGTATGCGGAAAAGCCAAATTTTTTATTCGCGGCATCTCCATTGTGGTATAAGGTTTTCAATATCAAGCTGACAAGATTACTAAATTATGAGTTCGCCAAACTACAGCATTCGTCGCGCGGAAATTAAAGACAAGCAGCAGTGGGAATCATTATGGCGCGATTACCTGGAATACTATCAATCTCAACTAAGCGATGAAGCCATCGCATTATTGTGGCAGCGAATTCACGATTGTCAGCATCCGATTAATTGTTTTGTTGCCGAAAACTCTGCCACTGCCGAATTGATTGGACTAGTGCACTACTTACCTCACCCCAGTACCTGGAAGGCAAAGCTGTATTGCTACCTCGAAGACTTATTTGTATCGCCATCAGTAAGAGGCGGCGGTGTGGGTGCGGCGTTGATAAAAGCGGTGAGCGACGAGGCCAAAAAACAAAACTGGAGTGACGTGTACTGGCTGACCGAGGAAGGTAATCACCGCGCCCGGGGGCTGTACGACAAGATTACCGGCGGAGCCGACGGTTTTGTCTGTTATCGCATCGAAGCGGATCAATAAACTTCTGCTTATTCCACCAATGGACCCATGATCTGATCGGGTAACCAGGTAACGATTTGCGGGAAGATGCTAAGGATAATAAAAAAATAGCCTGGTATTGCCAGGCTATTGGTGACTCAAGAATATTTTCGCTTAGCGGCCAGGGTTAACCCGAGATACGCTGATTAAGCCATCGCGGCGCTATTTGGCCTTATCGATAAATTCCTGGATCTTGGTCGCATCCAGCAGCGTCGTCCAGCTATTGGCACCCGAGCTGATAATGCGTTTATTCCATTTCTTCAGGCGTTTTCGATAGACTTCCGGGTTGGCACTATCCTTTTTCAGCTTGATCACGTTCATCGCCGCAATATCAATGCCAGCAAACTCATCTTTGGCAAATTTACGCACGATCCCGGGGCCTAGTTCTTCTTTCATATCGCTGAAGATAAAAATCACCTGGGTACCGGATTGCGTGGCCTTCAGGTAATCGGAACACAGCATCATCGCACCACTAATGTCGGTGAGGCGCGACCTGGCTTTGCTATTGCCAAACTTGTCCAGCTTTTTAGCCAGGTTAATCTTTTGACTATTTGCCTGTGTAGGCCTGTAATCCAAAGTCAGCTTGGTGACCAGATTTTCCTCTGCATAGCTATTGCTGTCTATCTTGACGAAAAACAGACTATCTCCGGGGACCATCTGCGGCAATATGCCAGCCTTGACAATATTCACCACCGATTTTTTCTCCGCCGCATAGGTTCCGGATATATCGACCAGTGTGCAGTATGAAGTCTCATAATCCTTACTGTCGGTGCAGGCGGCGATGATCGAGCTAACGGATATCGCAAGCAGAATATGCTTTATGATTTTTCGCATTATATTTTTCCCTGCCTAGTTGGCGCTAACCGATTTGCCTTTAAACATATTATAAATCTGCAAGGGCACTATGATGTAGATGTCGAACACGTGTATCAGAATTTTGAAGAACCCTTCAATCAGGAAAGCGATCGCATTTGCCAGATGGCAGATGACACTGACGATGATGGTATAGATTCTGGCGAAAGCATGCTGACTGGCTTCGATAAACATTTCCAGCGGTATCGCGATAACCGCGAGTATCCAGGGTAGGACAAACCCCAGTAGCGCCTGTCCTATAACGGTAATGTTCGAGTCGATGTTTTCTGCCAGGGTACTCGACTCTCCGGCCAGGCTTCGATCCAGCGCACTCTTGGCTTCAGCAAGGTGTTCCCGCAGGATCGCCAGCGAGGCTTCCACCGAGGACAGAAACAACAGACCGAAAATCGCACCATATAAAATAATTTTACGCTTACCGCGTGTCATGTTGGCAATCTGAGGAAAGGTGTGGGTCACACCGATAGCTTCAAACAGGAATATACCGAGTACCAGTTCAAGGGCGACGATGACCAGTGCCGAGATCTCCGATACCGCCAGACCCGCTACCCGGACTCCGGCAGGTACCAGTTCGGACATCGGCAGCGCAATCAGGTTAAAGTTAATGAATGCCCCCACCAGTCCAACAAAAATGACGATCAGAGAAATGATAAAAAGTTTGGTAACTTTCGAAGACAGCATGTCGATGGATTCGGAACCGCCTGTGGTAATTTTCTCGTATTGATCCATATACTTGTCAATATTACGGCTGTTTTCGAGAACCTTGTCGGCTTTATGATTGATCTCCTTGCCGAGTTTTTCGATACGCTTCCACACCGGCGCCATCGAGCCTAAAATCTTGTGGCGCTTGCCGGCAACATCGCGTAATTCAGCCAGGGCCCTCTTTTCACCGGAGACAGCTGACTTGTGTATCTCGGTCAGCATCTTCTCGATAATGCGGTCTCCGCTTGATCCCTGCGCGCGGGCGATGGTCTCTACCACCTCGCTCCATCCCGGGGCTTCCGGGGTAACCTGTCCACACTCCTTATAATCGCCATCAATTTTGGCAATACTTTCATCGAGCTTGAGCTGTAATTCGGGATATCCAGCAATACTCTTGGTATTCGCCGTGTCAATTTTGTGGAATTCCTGAAGTATTTCACCCTGAATTTTTGCGAGTCCCGATTCCAGCAACACCTTGCGGTCTTTCTCGCGCATCCTCTCAACCGACAATTTAATCCAGGCTGCCATTTTTCTCAGGCCCCCTGCAGTCGCATCCGACATGGCCTGAATCAGTTTATGCATGGGTTCCCTGGCGAAGAAGAAAAATATCATGCTGCCTGCAACCCAAATAGCGATTGAAACACCGGGCATATTTGGCAATAGGTATAAACGCTCCATAGCGAGATTCCTTTAAAATTATATTTTGTATAAGTAGAGTATTGAGAATAGCCCCGTTTGCTCGAAAATCTATAGTGAATAAATTCACTTTTGTTTTATTAATCGTAGATCGTGGCAATTTCGTGCCAGGTTCGCGGGTTTTCGACTACATTTCACCTTAGTTTACAGAGCCCCCTGCTGCTCAAATCTGGCACGCGCAGTATTCGCGTTTACTTTCATCACCCCCGCCAAACTGGCGAATGACTATATTTTATTTTTGAATCCAATTATTCTATGCCTGCACTTTTTAAAGGCCGGGTAACCGCTAAAAGTGGTACCCCCGACAGGCTGCTGCAGCCCGAACTCTTTATGGATCCCGCTCTATGAGCCGCCTTAGTTTTTTTCAAGATTTACTCAACACAATTTCGGAACGCGGGCTTAGCCTGCTGGCTCCGATCACCGGTGGTGCAACTGGCGCAGCGTCATTGATCGACCTGTGTGACATCCTTATTTCAAACCGTGGCGAGGCGTCTGGTGTTGCCTATGCGCGACGCGTACTAAGCGGATACGAACAACTGGACGATGAGCAGCGCGTGGAATTTTACCGCGCACTTGCCGGGCGTTACCACCCGGACAGCAGCGAAATAAAAATAGCATCTGATGCTTATATTGCGAATCAAACTCCGCACAACCTCGCGCACTTACTTAAATCGGCCGCGCCACCGCGCCAGGAATTATTTCGTCGACTCAACCTGGCTCCAGGTGGCACAGCCGGGCTGGTTAGCCTGCGCAAGGGCATGCTCGCGCAGCTGCGGGACGAACCCGCGTTACAGGCCATCGAAAACGATCTCGCTTACCTGTTCGATTCCTGGTTCAATCGCGGTTTTCTGGTGTTACAGCCCATCGACTGGCGCACGCCGGCGAACGTGCTGGAAAAGATTATCCAGTACGAAGCTGTCCACGAAATAAACGGCTGGGATGATTTACGCCGTCGCGTCTACCCACCTGACCGGCGCTGCTTCGCTTTTTTTCATCCTGCGCTCGGCGACGAACCGTTAATTTTCGTCGAGGTCGCACTCACCCTCGAGGCACCGGCTACTATCGCCGAGGTACTAGATGAACGCGACCAGAATTTTGACATAGCGCAGGCGCGTACTGCAGTGTTCTATTCGATCTCGAACTGCCAGGCAGGATTACGCGGGGTTTCCTTCGGTAACTTTTTGATCAAACAGGTTGCTGAAGAATTGGCGAACGAACTACCCGGGCTTAAAAATTTCGTCACATTATCGCCGATACCGGGATTCCTCAGGTGGCTACAGGACTCGCCCGAGGGCATTTCAGCAGACCAGGCTAACCAGGCGCTGGCAAGCATTGGCGACGATGACTGGCATACAGACCCTGATAAATCAAAACAGGCGCGCGCGTTATTACTGCCATTGGCTGCTTTTTATCTACTCGAAGCAAAACGAAACGACAATTTACCGGTAGACCCGGTTACCCGTTTTCACATCGGAAATGGCGCGTCACTCGATCGAATTAACTGGCTTGGTGATATCTCGGCACAGGGTCTGAGCCAGTCGGCCGGCATCATGGTCAACTACTATTATGACCTCGACAGGATCGAAAAGAATCACGAGGCCTATGTCGACAACGGCAGCATCGCCGCGTCACGTGGTGTGCGCAGCGAAATCAACCTACCTGCCTAGCGCGGAAACCTTGGCATGAATAATTTGTTATTTGACACCCTGTTCGACCAAAAGCCCGGCGCCGCAGTCTTTATCGAGCTGGCCGATGGCGTGCGCTGGAGCTATGACGATTTCCTCGACGAAACCGCCCGTGTCGCAAATGCATTGCTAGCGCTGGGAATCCAACCCGGCGACCGGGTCGCCGCACAAGTCGATAAGAGCGTATCTGCGATCGCCCTGTATCTCGGCACGATCCGCACCGGTGCGGTATTTCTGCCATTAAATACCGCCTATACAGCGTCCGAGGTTGAATACTTTCTGGGTGATGCCGAACCCGCTTTACTCGTCTGCCGCCCCGCTGCTGAAGCCGCATTGCGTCCGATTGCAGCCAGCACCGCCACGCGCCTGGAAACGCTCGATGGTGATGACAATAGCGGCAGCTGGTCAAAACTACTCAGCGCGGCCGCAGATGAATTTGACACCATCCCACGCGCTGCGCATGACCTCGCAGCGCTACTTTATACCTCAGGCACCACCGGGCGTGCGAAGGGGGCGATGATCACCCATCTCAACCTGACATCGAATGCCCTGACCCTGGCCGATATATGGCACTTCAGCAGTGACGACGTGCTACTCCATGTGCTGCCCATTTTTCATACGCATGGTTTATTCGTTGCTATCAACACCACTTTGATTGCCGGTGCCTCACTATTATTTTTACCCCGCTTCGATGCCGACCAGGTGGCGGCGATCCTGCCACGCGCCAGTGTCATGATGGGCGTACCAACTTTTTACACGCGCCTGCTGGATAACAGCAACTTCAACGCCGAACAGACACGAGGCATGCGTTTGTTCGTGTCGGGCTCTGCCCCCTTACTGGAGGAAACGCATCGTGCTTTCCAGCAGCGCACGGGCCAGGCAATTCTCGAACGCTACGGCA
>CBDUSZ010000213.1:0-5980 GCA_965370015.1 uncultured bacterium
GCCCGACCTACGAAATAGATTGCTTCAATGGCTCTTGAGGGTCGAACCCGGCTATCTAGGAACATTTTGTGATTGACTGCTAACGAGAAAGCAGTCATTAGTCTTTTTCCTTCCATATGGCTGTGTTGACCTGAACCATCGCTACGCCAAAACTTTGGCTTAAGTCTTTGAGGGTGAGCAGGAGCATGGATCGTTGCTGAGATTTATCAGCGAGTGACTATAATGTAAATACGACTTTCCCGTTGACAGGTTTCATATGATTGAAAAAGCCATAGTACTGGTATTACTGGCCGTGTCGCTGCTAGCGCTTGGTAATGCGGCCATCGTCTACAAACGCAGTTACTACCTGGAATCAGAAGACCGTGTCAACCTGGAGCGCTTAATCGACAATATTGAGCAACTTGACCGTGACCGCCTGCTCAGTTTGAGTAAGCACCTGGTTACCATCAGCAAATCTGATTTTGGTATATTGCTTTTGTTAAACCGGGTGTTTCGGCGCGCGGTTCTATGGCTCGGTCTCAGCCTCGTGTCGCTGCTACTCTATGTGCTTTTCCTGCAGGCAAGGGCTTATCTGCGTGACAGGGAGATGATTGTCGACAGTTAGTGATACCAAATGAAAGGCGGCTCCGGGTCGACTTCTGCCGTTGACCCCGGGCTCCGGAACGACTGCTTTCCCCGATCTCCGCTGATACCTTTTGCCGTTTGTATTCAAAATCATAATGCGTAGAATTGAATTCGGTTCACAAAATCAGCGACGACGTCATACCATGGGCAAACGTATACTTTTTACAGGTGGATCTGGCAAAGCCGGCAAACACGCCGTGGAATATCTGGTCGCGCAGGGTCATCACGTATTGAACGTTGATCTGGCTCCACTTGAAATCGAGGGTGTTGAAACCCTTATCGCTGACATCACCGACTCCGGTCAGATGTTCAACGCGATGACCAGCTATGCAGGTTGGGACGAAATGGAGGGAGGGACCGGTGTCCCCCAATTCGACGCCGTTGTGCATTTTGCCGCGGTTCCGCGAATCCTGATCAATCCGGACAACGAGACGTTCCGCGTGAACACGATAGGTACGTACAACGTAATCGAAGCGGCTGCGAAGCTCGGAATCAAAAAGATTGTCATTGCCTCTTCCGAGACCACCTATGGTGTTTGCTTCTCGGATGGTCGGGTTAATCCGAAATCACTTCCGCTGGAAGAGGATTACGACGTTGATCCGATGGATAGTTACGGTCTGTCCAAAGTTGTAAACGAACACACTGCGCGAACATTCCAACGGCGTTTTGGAATAGACATTTACGCCTTACGGATCGGTAACGTGATTGAGCCGCATGAATACGACAGGTTCCCCGATTTCTTCGTTAATCCTGAACAACGGCGCCGCAATGTTTTTTGCTATATTGATGCACGTGACCTTGGTCAGATTGTCGATCGTTGTCTTGAGAAGGACGGACTTGGGTATCAGGTATTTAACGCAGGAAACGACACGAACTCGGCGAACATTCCATCTGCCGACCTAATCGAACAATTTTTCCCCGGTACGCCTGTTACGCGACCCCTTGAAGAGTACGAAGCCCTTTTTTCCAATCGAAAAATTCGCGAAATTCTCGGGTTTGTCGAGCAGCACAATTGGCGTAAGTACGTGACAGAATGACCGGCTTACACAAATCTAAATAATATAGACTATAGTTATTCTTAATGTGACTTAGTTACAGCCCGCCTTAGCCAATAGTGCTACGGGTTTGTGCAGAAAAGGCTACCTCGATCCGAAAGGCCGGGGGCGCAAAGTTACCGGTCTAAGGGTTTAATCCTATGACAGCGGGACCGCCAGACACACATCTGTGCGTTATTGTCGTTGTCTACGATTGCCCTCCATATGAATTGTGTTTATTGGAGAAATAATATGCTGATTTTGACTCGGCGTATCGGGGAGACCTTAATGATCGGAGATGACGTTACCGTCACCGTTCTGGGAGTTAAGGGAAACCAGGTGAGAATTGGAATTAATGCACCTAGAGAAGTGGCGGTACATCGCGAAGAAATTTACGAACGTATCAAAGCGGAACAAGAACAGGAACAACAAGGGAATAAAATCGAATACTAGCCCCAGTCTATCATCCCGGTTCAGACAACCACGGGACAATTGTCCTTGGCGACTTTTAAGACCTCCATCGTAAATTGATGGGGGTCTGCTTACCCGTTAGCCGACGTTCATCATATAGCTAGTAACTAGTGCTTTCTGGTTTTGCGTCGATTCAGTGGACTGTTTCATGATGAATAGACCCCGATAGTGCAGGGACAGCGAAGATTATATATTAAGCCATTCTATACTTTATAGTAGTATGTAAACCATTCACTCTATAGATACGAAGCCGACATGATCTGGAACTCCATTTTCATAATGACCGTAATCGATCTGGCTATCATGTTGTTCGCCTTGCTGTCGTTACAGATGATTTTCAAGTACAGAAAGGAACTTCACAGGTTGGGAAGCTTATGGCCTATGTTACTCTTGATTCTGGCGGTCTGTTTGCTCGGCTTTTTCTATTTCGCTGACTTGCTGATCATGTGGGGCATGCCATATTTTGTCGCTGGTTCGGTAGTAATGGACTACATGATGTACCTCCACCTGAATTGGAGCTGGATCAATAATCTGGTCGTGGCAATATGTATTTTCGCCGGGCTTTTCCAAATTATCCAAAAACTGTTGGTACAGGCTAGAGGCCTGGGGGAGCTTAACAAAAACCTTGATGACGAACTGAACAAGCGAGAACAGGTGGTCACTGAGCTGAGCTATCAGGCCAGTCATGACGCCCTGACCAGGCTCATCAATCGCCGCGAGTTCGAACAACGGGCGAACCGCTTAATTTCCAAGATCCAGCATGATAAGAGTGAACACGCCATGTGCTTCCTGGATCTGGACCAGTTCAAGGTTATTAACGATACCTGTGGCCACGTAGCGGGAGACGAACTGTTACGTCAGTTTGGGGAAATGCTGCAGAATTCCGTGAGGACGCGCGACACCCTGGCAAGACTTGGGGGTGATGAATTTGGTGTATTGATGGAACACTGCTCATTCGATCAGGCCCACCATGTCGCCGAGGCATTACTCCAGGCTATCAGGGATTATCGATTTTTCTGGGAAGGAAACACATTCCAAATCGGTGCCAGCATCGGCCTGGTTGCGATTAACCAGGACACTAATAATTACACCGAGTTACTCAAGCAGGCCGATGCTGCCTGTTATCTTGCGAAAGACCGGGGGCGTAACCGCATTCAAGTCTATAATTCGGATGATTTCGAACTCGCCACTCGCCACTGAGAAGTGTACCAGGCCGTGAGTATCAACCATGTGCTGATGCTTTCGACAGATTTTATGGGGGAACACTAACCCCTGTCGGTGGTAGCGTTCCTTGCCAGGTTCCGAGTTTAGTATCTGCCCGACTCAAGCCATATGCCTGAACGGTTATTTGATTGAAACTCAAATATGAATGCAGTGTTGCGGTATAATGTTCTCCGAATTAATCCGTTAATAAACGCGATAAATGATAGGAGTTAGATATGAACTTAAACGATGTTGCTACTAAAGCTGCCACCGATTTCAGCAATGTGGTCAGCCTAAAGTTGACCGAAGCCGATTTGCAAAAAGTTACCGCAATTATCGCCAATGCGATGAGTATGGCTGTGCTTGAGGCCAGTTCCCAACATACCAGCGTTTGCGTGAGCTGCCTGCACCACGAAAAGGATCTGGCGCATAAAATTCAGGAAGAAATTGAACTCAAGAAAATTGCGCTAATGGCTAATTTATCGGGTTTGCGTTAACCCAATACGGGCTAGCCTGACGAAGCTGGGGATTATCGCCTGGTGATTGCTTGCGGTGAGCAGCTAGTCGTGGATTTTGATCGATATTTAGAATCCACTAACGGTTCTCTGAGCGTGCTGGCTTAAGCTGCCTGTCGTGCGTTTTCTGTTTGTCACATGTCGCTAATTACTTGCGCGAAATCTTCAACTCGGCTCCAGTTTGTAAATTCAATATTTGTTTTTGGGTGAGTCGGCCCCTTGGTTATCCACATGATAAACCTGATCATCATACGGTCCACAAATTTGTATTTTTGATAGTCTATCTTGCCGGCAAAAACTGCCAGGTTCCTGGGTTTCCACGAAATTTGACTAAGAAATTTTAGCAGGTAGGGGTTAGTTTTCGGGTGGTCTTTCTCGGGTTTGCGTGCCACAACATTGACTGTGAAGAAGGCATTAGGTTTACTTTCCAGCACAGCTAAGTTTTTTTCTATAAATTGAAAAACCTTAGGACGGTGTTTACCGTAACGAATGCTCGCACCGATAACAATTTTGTCAAATGACTTTAGGTCGATTTCAGATTCGTCATTTATGGAAATTAATACCACCTGATGACTGCTCTGCTTTTCGATTACTTGCCGTAAGTAATGGCAAATTTCCCTGGTGTGTCCATCTACGGTTGAATAGATGATAATTATTTTAGCCATAGATTCTCACTAGGATATTGAAGGGCATTTTATAGGCAATGATAGCCGACATTATAAAGATAGGATTTTCACGCGTCAGCAGATGAATTTTCTATGCCTGGCGACCCCTGATCAAGTCATCACCGATTGACAGGGGATACCTAGTTATTTTTCGCGCCCTGATCAATCCACTTCTGGATGAATTCAATTTGTCTCGGTGTTAGTGCATCTTCGCGCCCCTTCGCCAGCGATTCGTTATGATGTGGTGGCATTTGGATGCTGGGGTCAACCTTATGGGCGACCATGCGGTATAAGGTGCTGGATTCACTACTACCGGGTATAACTACAGGACCAAACTTTGTGCCTTTCATAACGCTGTCATAGGTCTGCACGCTAAATCCACTAGCAGAAGATCCCTCGCCACTACCATCGTGGCACGCCAGACAATTGGCAACCAGGATGGGTTTGATATCTTTATTAAAACTGACTGGTAAGCTACAGCCGACACTAAGCAAAGCAATGGCCGTAATAATTATAATGTTACGAATACGGGTTTGCATGTTTTCACCCTCCAATTCACAAATCGGCTATGACCTGATTACTGCAACCTAAAATGCGACGGCCGTAAAGCCTGAAGTGATGGTGTAGAGCTATTATATACGACCCAGAAGTACTCATTATTGATATAGATCATCTTTATAAATGAGTTACATATGGTAAACACACGGGGGCAAGTTCAAAATAAGTAGTATTCATATTTAGCAACGCTGATTTGTCAGCCGTAATTCAATCGATGACAGCGATATAATAAAAATCTCAACCGTGTTTTGCGCAGATTGAAATTATAAAAATCATTGCGTTAAAATGATGTCGGTGCTGAATATAAATTCTAAGTTATTGTATTTAAACAATAGTTTATTATACGAGTATTGCCTGGTGGTTTAAAAACATATTGGCTGCATGTGCACGCCAGTCAAACGATTGTGGTTGCGCCTGCTGCGTCGATATGAAAGTAAATTATGTCAAATTTCTCGAATTCCGATAATCTGGAATTTAACGGAATAACATTCGAAAGTGGTTTTTCGCTATATTGTATACAGCGGATTTCCTCCATTCACACTTTATAGCAATAAGACATCGGCCATCATTTCTAACCTCGCTTATTGCGCCAGTGATATGCGGCGTCATCATCGGAAAACTTCCCCTCACTCTTTTTTTATGCTGGCCACTACTGTCCGGGATAAAATTATCTAGGTTTGTTATATTTGCTGGGAGCAAATTGGATGGCTAATATTGAGCCACAAAGTCTATTCAACAAGCATGGAAAGCCCATCATACCGGCCTTCGAGCCGGTATGACCGCCAGGGACGGTGGAAATGCAATAGGGTTGTTGGGAACAACCCTTGCCCATTGAACAGTGTTTACTGATTATTATGGAGTCTCCGCCTAATGGGTACCGGATCAAGCCCGGCACGACGATTTCTACTCT
>CBDUSZ010000214.1:0-5941 GCA_965370015.1 uncultured bacterium
ATGATGGGCGAAGGCATCGGCAGCTTCTGGACGGACATGAACGTTTTCACCAAAAGTGGTAGCGGTTATGTACTCACCGGACAAACCTCGCCATTGAAAAATCTCAATCCAGTTTCCGCCACCGACTCCAACGAGTTCAAGGAACTGCGCATGATTTACGATCGCCTGATCCAGGTCGGCGCCGACGGCAACATCGTACCCTGGGCAGCCAGTTCGGTGACCGCGGTTGACGATACCACGATCGACATCGTACTGCGCGACGGCATGAAGTTCCACGACGGTAAGCCGATGACTATCCAGGACGTCAAGTTCACCTTTGAATACTGCCTCAAGTGGAAAGCGCCTTTCTTCATCTCTTCGCTGGAAAAGTTTGCCTCGATGGAAATCACCGGCAGCAACTCGATGCGTATCAAGCTCACCGAACCGCATTCCCCACTGATGAACAACTTCTTCGCGCAAATATTCATTTTGCCGCAGCATATCTGGAAAGATATCCCGGAGAAGGTGGATGTCGACGATGTGCTCAATTTCGCCAACGAAAAACCCATCGGCAGCGGTCCGTTCAAGTTCGATTACTGGGATCGCGGCAAGGAACTGAAGGTCTCGGCCAACCGCGACCACTTTCAACCACCGAAGTGCGCCGGTATCATACGCATTACCTACGGTAGCCATGACGCCATGGCGGCGGCGATCGAGGCAGGCGAGTGTGACCGCACGCGTTATATCCTCAAGCCGGCACTGGTACAGGACCTGGATAAAGTTAAAGGGGTGGTCGGACGCGGCTATGCCAGTCACGGCATGTATGGCTTCATGTTCAACCACCTGCGTGGACCATTTCAGGACCGCAACTTCCGCGAGGCAATCGACCTGGTAATCCCACGCGACATAATTCGTGATGTGGTGATGGCTGGCTTTGCCACAAACGGCGGTTCGGTAATCGCGCCGGCAAACAAGTTCTGGCACAACCCGGCGGTTGGCGGTCGTACGCAAAACCTGCAAAAAGCCAGGAGCCTGCTGGCCAGGTCCGGTTATTCGTGGGACGGCGACGGCAAGCTGCTTTATCCGGGCTAGGTTCCAACCGCTTCAATGCCCGCAGCGATCGAACTTCCTGCGGGCATTGGATTCAGGCTAAAATTTACCCTGGCGCGGTCGGCCTGATTTTGGTTATCTAAACTCTAAACTTAATATCACTATGCTTGATTATATCTTGCGTCGTTTCATTTATACGCTGATTACGATCTTCGCGGTTGCCACGATCCTGTTTTTGCTGTTTCGCATGCTACCGGGTGAAGCGACCTTGCAGGTGATCAGTCCAGCGATGGATGATGCCGTTCAGGAGCGCATGAAAAAAGCCTTTGGCCTGGATAAGCCGATGTGGGTTCAATATTTTATTTATCTGAAGAACCTGGTAACGCTGGAATGGGGGCGATCCTTCGTATCGGCACAGGAAGTCACCGACATACTAGCCTACCGATTCTGGAATACAATTCTGTTAATGGCAACAGGCATGTGCCTGACGCTGGTGGTCGGTATTGGCTTCGGCATCATCATGGCGTGGCGGCGCAACAGTGCGCTGGATATCTGGGGCACCGTGGTCAGCCTGGTGTTTCAGGCAGCACCGCCGTTTATCACCGGGCTTTTGTTGCTGATTGTGCTCAGTTATCGCCTCGGCCTGTTTCCAACCGGTGGCATGTATCCGCCCGGGCTAAGACCTGATGGATTAATCGAACTATTAATGATGCCTGAATTCTGGCACCGCATCGTGCTACCGACCATTACCGTAGCGGCTTACTATATCGCAACTCCGATGCTGATTATGCGCGACAGTATGCTGGAAGTTTTAGGTAGCGACTTTATCGAACTGGCCAGGGCCAAGGGCTTAAAACCAAGTGTGGTGATGTTCAAACACGCGGCGCGTAACGCCCTACTGGGTGTGGTCACCATTTCCGGCATCATGATCGGATTTGCGGTAGGGGGTCAGGTGGTGGTGGAATCACTCTTTTCATGGCCGGGGATGGGGCAATTAATGGTGGAGTCGGCCGCCTCTCACGACTACCCGGTGGCACAGGGCACCTTTTTGATGCTGGCCATTCTGGTCATCGGGCTTAATTTTTTTACCGATATACTCTACTGCTATCTCGATCCCCGCATCAAGATTACTGCCCAGGGGATGAATTGAAATGGTCATGACTAGCGGCATGAAAATAGTCAGTGCGGATGTCTGGCCGCTGCGTATTCCGCTGGCAAAGCCATATCATCTATCGAAGATTTACGGCACTCTGACCCATAGTGACGCCGTGTTGCTGCGGTTGACGCTTGCCGACGGCTCTGTTGGCTGGGGTGAAGCCGACCCCGGGGGGATTAATTTCGACGGTGAAACCAGCGAGTCGGTGATGCAAACTTTGCACACACGGGTTCCGCAAATGCTGGGCCAATGCGTGGACGACTGGGTTAAAAAGGCCAGGGGTCAACATCACCAGGGTGCGGCAGCAGCGGCTATTGATGTCGCTTGCTACGATGCCCTGGGCCGGGCAACACAAACACCGGTTTATCGTTTGCTGGGCGAACAACGCCACAAGCAGATCGCGGTATTGTGGCCAACTTCGAGTGGCAATGCTGACGATGATTTGGCTATCATTGGTAATTATCACGCGCTCGGTTTTAGTACCTATATGCTGAAAATGGGTGACAGGCCCGTAGCCGAGGATATCGCCCGTACCATCGAGGTAGTCGCCAACCTGCCAGAGGGTGTGAGGGTGATGGTTGATGCTAACCAGGGATGGCAGCGTGAGGAGGCTCTGATGTTTGCCAGGGAGACCGCGTCCCTGCCTCTGATACTGATCGAGCAACCTGTTATCGCATCCGACTACGATGGTCTTCGAATGGTGCGAGAAGCCGCAGGCTGCGCGGTTTCTGTTGATGAATCCATCCAGCAACCCGACGAGACTGAAGCCATTCTCGACGCCGATGCCGCAGATGTGTTTAGTATCAAAATTTCCAAAAATGGCGGACTTGCGAATAGTTTGGTTATCGCCCATACGGTAGGCGATGCGGGAAAACAGGTATTAATGAACAGCATGATCGAACTGGGTGTCACCCAGGCCGCATCGATGCATCTGGGTTGCACACTCGACAATCTGGTCGATTGCGGACATGCCTATATGTCGACCCTGCGCATGTCAGATGATGTCACCGATTTTTCCGACTGGATCCGGCAGGGTGTCGCCTACCTGGCTGATGCACCGGGGCTCGGGATCAATGTATCGCTGCAAAAAATCCAACAGTATGAAGTGGGTCATTTTCATGTCAACTAGCGTTATTAGACGTCGCCTGCACGCGCTCAAGCTGGGGTTCGGCGAACACTATCGTATTATCAATGCTAACCCATTGAGCCGTTTCGGATTTCGCGTGATTGTCATATTCGTGTTGATTGCCCTGTTTGCACCCTGGATTGCACCCTATGGACCCTGGGAAATGGTGTACGACAAAAATGGTCAGTTTGCTGCTTTGCGGCCGCCATCCTGGGAGTTTCCGGTCGGCACTACTCACCTCGGTTATGACCTGTTCTCGCAGCTAATCCTGGCGACTCGCACCACCCTTATCATCGGCTCTGTGTCGGGCATCATTTCAATTGTTATCGGTGCCAACGTTGGTCTTATCGCTGGTTACTATGGTGGCAAGATCGATGAAGTCCTGATGCGGCTAACCGACATTCTCTACGGCATGCCTTTCTTGCCATTTATCATCGTGCTGATCGCACTGTTCGGTCGTAAACTGGAATTTATCATTCTGGCCATTGTGCTCATCGTCTGGAGAACCTCCGCGCGCGTGATCCGGGCGCAGACTATCTCGATCAAACAACGCCAGTTTATCGCCACGGCGAAGGCCCGCGGGTGTAGCGATTTACGTATTATTTACCGCCATATCCTGCCTAACGTATTACCGCTGTTATTACTGTATGCGGCATTTAATATCGCCTGGTCGATCATCACCGAGGCCAGTGCCAGCTTTCTCGGTTTTGGTGACGGCGAAACCATTAGCTGGGGCGGCATGCTCTACGAGCTATGGATATCGGGAAAAACGCGGGTGGCATGGTGGTGGTTTTCGGTGCCGTCGATCTGCATCGTGTTGCTGGTTACCTCGCTGGTATTCGTCAGCCGGGCCTACGAGGAAGTGGCTAATCCGAGGTTGCGCAAACGATGAATATTGCAGCGGATGAGTCGGGTCGGGAAGTGATTCTCGCAGTGCGTGACCTCGGCGTTCAATACGAAACCGCGCAGGGCACAGTACACGCGGTTTCTGATGTCTCATTCGATGTTTATGCGAATGAGGTATTTGGCATTGCCGGAGAATCCGGATGTGGTAAATCGACATTGATACGGGCGTTATTACGATTGCTGCCGGACAATGCGAGCACCAATGCCGAGTTGGCCAGGTATCGTGACTATGATTTGTTTTCGATGTCCGATAAAGATTTCCGCCAACACATATTGTGGCAGGAAATTTCGCTAGTACCACAAAGTGCGATGAATTCATTCAATCCAGTGTACCGGGTAGGCGATCAGGTAATGGAATCTATCCTCGCGCACCGGGATATAGGTCGCAAGCAAGCGCTTGAAAGGGTGGCCGATTTATTCGATATCGTCGGTTTACAGGCTGATTTGATGCGCAGTTATCCGCACGAATTTTCCGGTGGCATGCGTCAGCGCGCGATGATCGCGATGGCGCTAGCGCTCGACCCGGGCCTGATAATAATGGATGAGCCTACCACCGGGCTCGACGTGCTGGTACAGGAGCGCATATTGCGTCGCGTCCGCGAAATCCGCAGCGAGTTAAAGAGTTCCATCATCCTCATCACGCATGATATTGCAGTCATCGCCGAAATGGCCGACAGGATCGCGATCATGTACGGTGGCGAATTCATGGAACAGGCGCCGGTGATCGACCTGTTTGAATCACCTTATCATCCTTATACACTAGGCCTCAAAAACGCCTTCCCATCGATTCGTGATATCGGTGGTGAGTTAATTTCTATACCTGGATCGCCTCCCACACTGATCGGGCCGATAAAAGCCTGCCCATTTCAACCACGTTGTCCTTTCAGTATCGATAAATGTTCAAATTCGAATCCATCACCAGTGAGTCTCGATGAGTTCCATCAGGTGCGTTGTTTTCGAACCGATAATCCAGATGAACTGAGGCAACGCGCAAAGGAAAAGTCGACATGGCGATCCTAGAACTTGACCATCTTACGCGCCATTTTGAAATCAAACCGGAATTGATCGACCGAGTTGTGCATAAGGCACCTTCGCGTTACATCAAGGCGGTGGAATCGCTCAACCTAAATGTGCATGAAAATGAAATCCTCGGTATCGCCGGGGAGTCAGGCTGCGGTAAATCCACTACCTGCTCGATGATTGTCGGATTGCTAGAACCGACTTCGGGCGATATCCGTTATCGAGGCAAATCGGTCATTGGCCTAAAGGGTGATGAACGACGCGAGCATCATCGCCGGGTGCAAATGATATTCCAGGATCCGTATGAATCCCTGAATCCCCGATTTCGCGTCATCGATATTATTGCCGAGGGCCCGCGGGCACTGGAGTTATGGGGTGAAACCGAGATTATTCATCGGGTCGAGGCGATGCTCGAAAGCGTCGGCCTCAACCCTGACAAGTACGCGGATCGTTTCCCTCATGAGCTCAGCGGTGGCGAAAGGCAACGCGTCGGCATAGCCAGTGCCCTGGTAATGGAACCAGAGATGGTGATAGCCGACGAACCTCTGTCGATGCTGGATGTATCGATCCGGGCGGGGATCCTCGACCTGTTGAAAGGCTTGCAGCAGCAACAGCATTTTTCATGTATATACGTCTCGCACGACTTGTCTATCCTCGGCAACATCATTAAGTTCATTATTTTCAAATGCTACTTTTTCCTGATC
>CBDUSZ010000215.1:0-5887 GCA_965370015.1 uncultured bacterium
CTGTGATTGGTTTAGGACATTTTGTAACCGACTCTTTCTTGCTATTTTATATTTACTACATAGTCTGCGCGGTGTTATTTACAGCGTTCTGGTTCACCGTGTCAAAACATAAATGGCAATGGTGGTCTATCGTAGGCTCGATATTTATATTGTTTTCCACCTACTTTTTGGTGCAAGTCTCGGTAGCTATCAATATCTGGCGCCGACCTTTTTTTGATCTGGTTCAAAACGCCCTCGGTGGTTCAGCGTCAAAGGACCCCGATAAAACTGAAATCGTAGTATCAGAAGAAACCATCTCATCGATTTCCAACGAACTATACGACCTGATAATCATTTTTGCCGAAATCGCATTTCTCGCCATTTTCGCATTCGTGATTACCCGATTTTTCGTCAGTCACTTTATTTTTCGCTGGCGTACTGCGATGAACGATTACTACACCGCGCAGTGGAAAGAAGTACGGCATATCGAAGGTGCGTCACAGCGCGTCCAGGAAGACACCATGCGCTTTGCTGATATTATGGAAAATCTGGGGGTTTCGATGGTCGATGCAGTGATGACACTCTTTGCCTTTTTGCCTGTGCTTTGGGCACTTTCTGAATATGTCAGCGAGCTACCCGTTATTGGCGTAATCGCCCATCCCTTGTTTGTTGCATCATTGGTATGGTCAATTTTCGGCACCGGTTTGTTAGCCATCGTGGGGATAAAATTACCCGGATTGTTTTTTAAGAACCAACGTGTTGAAGCCGCTTTTCGCAAGGAGCTGGTATACGGTGAGGATGACGCTACTCGGGCGCAGCCGCTAACGCTTAAGGAATTGTTTGCTAACGTCCGCAAAAACTATTTTCGCATTTACTTTCACTATATGTATTTTAATGTCGCGCGCAGCCTGTATCTGCAGGCCGACAGCATCTTTGTCTATGTATTGCTAATACCGACCATTGCCGCTGGTGCAATTACCTTCGGCATATTGCAACAAATTCTAACCGCTTTTAACCAGGTCAGTAATTCATTTCAATACCTGGTTAATTCGTGGGGGACTATTATCGAATTGCTCTCGGTCTACAAGCGTTTGACTTCTTTTGAGGCCGCGATCAAGCATCAGCCACTACCGAAAATTGATCAAATCGTGGCATGATTGGTTAAAAATATGGCGCTCGCAAAAACGCAAGGCACACCATGGGTTAGTCTGGAAATAGGGTTATTGCATAATTCCTTTTACCTTCAGAGTGCTTGTCGCCCTGCCCAGGGCTACTAGACTCCTATGTGCCTGATTCTATTTGCACTACATCAACACGAGGATTACCCACTGGTCGTGATTGCCAATCGCGACGAGTATTATGCGCGCCCGACTCTGGCGGCGCACTGGTGGTCGGATAAGCCGGATATTTTCGCCGGGCGTGATTTGGAGGCGCAGGGAACCTGGATGGGGGTGAACAAAAATGGACGCTTTGCCGCGGTAACCAATGTACGCGAGTCCAGTGTCGGCTCGGCTGTATTATCACGCGGAAATTTGACCCGCGATTTTTTATCCAGTTGTAAGCCTGCCGAGGCCTTTTTAACCACCCTCGAAGCCACAGCGCATGACTATGCTGGATTCAATCTACTCGTGGGTGACAGCTCGGGGTTATATTTTTATTCCAACCGGAATCCGCGAATACGTCGTATCCCGCCCGGTATCTACGGCATTAGCAATGGTCTGTTTGATGAGGCCTGGCCAAAACTCACCGCGGGTAAACACGCGCTCGCCACTACCCTGAAAACCAGCCTTAGCAACATCAACTTGATGCAAATACTCACCGACAATACAACCGCGGAAGATGAACAGTTACCCGAAACCGGGGTTTCCCTCGACATTGAGCGTATGCTGTCGAGCCGTTTCATACGTTCCAACGAATACGGAACCCGCGCCTGCAGCATCGTTAAATTTAGCCGCCAGGCGCAAATCATTTTTGTCGAGCAAAATTACAACAGTGCTGGATTAATGCATGATTTGATCATCGAAGAATTCTCCATAGAAAATTGATCGCCGATCTCCCGGGGGCCCAATCCCGTATTGAAATTATGGAAATGCCAGCGTAGGCTATGCCCCATGGAAGACACTGATCATTATCGATGTCGGCTCATATATTTAAGACAGGCCGCTGAGCAATCAAAACAGGCTGAAGCAGCCTGCGACAGGCTGGCTGGCATTGAAGGAATACTGCTCGCCGCACCAGCCGATGAACACAGTATCCATTTGATCTATTCTCTCGATCATCTCTCCTTCGAATTGATTATCGACCTGTTGAACGAACTCGAATTTGAAGTCGACGATTCGATTCTGCTGACATTACAAAAGACGATTTACCAGTATCTGGACACTAACGCGCGTGAAAATATGCACATCGATGTCAGCCAATTTGAGGAAGAGCCCACGCAGACGCCGGAGATCCCGCATCAGTCCTCCGACAAATACTGGGAGGATTATCATTAGGACATCTCGAAAAATACATTTTCCCCGCACTGATAAAATGATCTGTTTAGAATGTCCATTATTATTCAATCAGTCAAAATACCACTCATGTACCAGATAACACTAGTCGATATTGCCGTCGCTTTTATACCCGTACTGGCTACAGTAATAATTATCGGTTACTGGTCGCAAAGCCCAAAATCAGCAATCGTGGCCATTTCGCGGATGCTCATCCAGCTCCTGTTGATTGGTTACGTACTCAATTTTATTTTTGACACGAATAGTCAGTGGATCATACTTTTAGTATTAATGTTCATGCTGGTAGCGGCCAGCTGGATAGGGCTTAACGCACTGCCGGTCGATCCCAGACCACTATTTATATACAGTTTCGCGGCTATTTTTTGCGGTGGTGGTATCGTTTTGGTGTTCATTTCACAGGGGGTTTTACACGTCGACCCCTGGTACAGGCCGCAGGTAATGATTCCAATTGCAGGGATGATTTTTTCCAACTCGATGAACGCGGTTAGCCTCGCGGGAGAGCGCCTGTATAGCGAGCTCGGCCACCATCAGGATTTTCCCAGGGCACGCAACGTTGCATTTCAGGCAGCGATGATTCCGCTCATTAATGCCTTGCTTGCGGTTGGTCTGGTTTCACTGCCGGGCATGATGACCGGGCAAATTCTGGCGGGGACTTCGCCGATGATCGCAGCACGTTATCAAATCATCGTCATGTGCATGATTTTCAGCTCTGCCGGAATTTCAGCAGCGTTGTTTTTGACTTTATTGAAATATCGTTTGCCCGATCAAACTAGCCCGGATATTGCGTATAAGCGGTGATGCCTGGGTATTTTTACCCATCGACTCGAGTAATGAAATCCGCAAGCCGGGGTTGATTGCACTAGAAGCTGCTGCCGGTGAAAACGCCGGGTTAGGCCTGACAATTTATCGCCAGATCGACTGGCACCAGTCTCATTATCGGGGTGAGATAGCAATTCCGGTCGCCACGTCATCGGCACAATCAAACTACACCAACAGGCATTTTAACGGCGGGAATTACTTTAAGGTAGAGATTCTGGGCGATTAAAGCTTCTTGTCCCTGCCCTGGTATGCGGCTTTTGCATATTGTCGAACGCACAAAATTAAACGTCACAAATCGCGACCCTCGCTCGAAATCTACCACCATAACCTTGAAGCTATCGACGATAGTAACGCGATAAAGACCATTCTCTATATCGCGATTAAATAATAGTCAAAAAAAATGACCGGTTGAGTAAACAACCAGCCATAATTGTCGTAATGACAAAATAACCAAAGGAGGACTTCAGTGAAAAAGGCTAAGTGCGCAACCTTTATCACTCCCCTATATATAGTACTTATTTTAGTATTTTCCAGTCATTGAGCGACAAACGGTCAAGATTGGTCGATCTGATGATCCGTTTTTGGCGTTTACCATTTCAGTTCTTCAATTTTGAGAAACGTTTTTCGATGTGTTTGCCGAGCTGAATGCTGGTGTCAGTATGCGCCGACAGATTTAAATTTATACTCGCCGACTTCGGACTACTGCCAGCCGATGGCAGAACTGCGGGCCAGGCAGAAAACAGAAGCCGGGTAGCCGATTCATCGCCCGGTCAATTCAATTTAAAATTGGTTAAATTAATATATGGCTGGGATGATGCAGCCCCAATATCCAATTCTAGAGATATTGTTTCGCTTAAATCGATTGACTGATCAGCCAAATAAGGCAATACCTCCTCGCACAGAGGCAATATCAACTGTACCCCCTGATAGTCTGCTGATTCCCGATCCAGGCTTTGTGCATATAGATTAAGCTGCTGGATATAGGTTTTCATGCGGGAACATTGCTGTTGCGCCGTTATAGTCTGGAATTCCGGGCGAAACTTGACCTCGACTTTGCGGCTATTTTTAACGGTATCGTCGGTTATTTCTATGCTCAGTGGGCCTTCTATTTCCATATTCGTACACCCCTTTAATGTACGGCCTGTTTTGGCCCGTCGTCCGGCATGCCAGATTTGATTTCGCGGTCACTGGCATCACGAATGGTATGAATTTTAACGCGAAAAATTAAATTCTTGCCCACCAATGGATTATTTCCATCAATCGTGATTTCTTTTTCGCTGACGCTGGTGACTATAAAAGATTTGGTTTCGCCCTGGTCATTTTGGAAATCGACTTCGGCGCCGACCCGATGAAATTGTGCTGGCACGTTATCCATGCTATCAGTGAATATCAGCTCTGCATCAGACTCGCCAAAACCTTCTTCGGGCGTCAGCTTCACTTCCACTAATTCCTCGGCCTGGGCGCCCTCCATTGCAGCTTCAACCTTGTCGAACATTCGCTGCGACCCACCATGTATATAGGGAATCGGTATTTCGATCGCTTCGAGTACTTCATCTGATTCGGCGTCTATGATGGTATAGCTAAACATCACGTACTTATTTTTTGCAATAACTTCAGGCATCGATTTATACCGATTTATTTACGCGTGAGCCGACGCATCAGGCTGGAGGTATCCCAGCGCCCGCCATCCATCGCCTGAATTTCAGCATAATAATCATTGACGATGCGCGTAATCGGCAGTGCAGCACCATTTTTTTCGCTTTCCTCGATGCAAATCCCCAAATCCTTACGCATCCAGTCAACCGCAAAACCGAAATCAAACTCATCTTTTAGCATGGTATATCCGCGATTCTCCATTTGCCAGGATCCAGCCGCGCCCTTGGATATGACATCGACTACACTGGCGCCATCAAGCCCCGAACGCTGCGCAAAATCAAGCCCTTCCGACAACCCCTGTACCAGACCGGCGATACATATCTGGTTAACCATCTTGGTGAGCTGACCGGCACCAGCCGATCCGAGCAATTCAGCCGCGCGCGCATAACTCATAATGACCGGCCTGGCCTTGTCGAATGCTGCCTGATCACCACCCACCATTACCGTCAACGCACCATTTTCCGCACCCGCCTGTCCACCCGATACCGGGGCATCGAGAAAAGCCACCTGCGCTTTTTGCGAAATTTCGCGCGCAACATTGGCTGACGCAGTAGTATGATCAACCAGAATAGCATCGTCCTTGATACCTGCTAACACGCCGTCATCACCGTAGACTACAGAGCGCAGGTCATCATCGTTACCGACACAGATAAACACGAAGTCAGCACCTTCGGCAGCTTCGCGGGGGGTTTTTGACCAGTTGCCGCTGTAATCTTTACACCATTGCTCGGCCTTCGCCGCGGTGCGATTGTAAACAGTGGTTTGATATCCGGCATTGGACAGATGTCCAGCCATCGGATAGCCCATCACGCCGAGGCCGACGAAGGTAACTTTTTGTTTGCTCATTTGATTTGATTTCCTGTATCGATAAATATTGGGGGATTTAAACACTAGAGAAAGTGGGGTTCTTGAATATTTTT
>CBDUSZ010000216.1:0-5760 GCA_965370015.1 uncultured bacterium
AGTAATGCAGTCGTCATCTTTTCATCGCCAAAGACATTCGGCCATTCGACGAAGCTGAGATTGGTGGTAATGATGCTGCTGGTGCGTTCGTATAGCTTGCTCAGAAGATGGAACAGCAAGGCGCCACCTGCCTGACTAAAGGGAAGTATAAGCACTCATTTTTTACATAATCACTGATAGTCGCCGACATTTAATTGGTAACAATCAACCACCCTAGCCACAGAACGGGCCTGAAGCGTCCAAAATCTCGCTGAATCCTGCCGATTTCCCAAGATTCCACATAGTTTAAAAACCAAATCTGCTGAATTTCAGCCCCCAGGCATGCCTATAACCTGCCGCTTCATTCGCAGGCCCAATGACCAGTTGAACCCACAGCCGTTATTTGTCCTTCTTGCTCGACCGCATGAATGACCGATCTGAATTACGATAGGTAGGTGGGACGGGCGATTCCGGCCTTATCGTCTCGGAATCGGGTAAAAATGGCGCGCCCGGAGAGATTCGAACTCCCGACCACCTGGTTCGAAGCCAGGTACTCTATCCAACTGAGCTACGGGCGCTTTACAGGAAGCGCAGAATAAACGCTGGGTCACTACATATCAATTTGAATTTGATATTTTATTGCAGGTATTTTAATTATTTTTACCCAATGGGATGATAACCCGTCCGAATATATAATGGCGAAAGTTGGGTTTAATCGATATTCAGGCAGGCTCACTATTTAATGTAATCGGGGGGTTCGCATGATGTGGCTGAATTCCGAATAAATTTGAATTCGCAATTAAAGTGTTAAGCTAAACTATCGCCTCTCAAGCCCTGGACGAGAATTTTTACCCATGAAGCAGGAACCAGATGAAACTGGATTTGTTTCCTTATGGCCAACTCTGTTGCTGCAACAGGTTTTACCGGGATTTGAATCGGCCAATAAAATGCTTAGAGAGGTGATTCTTAAACTTGAGCAGAACAATCAACAGCTAACCACGGACTATCTGCAGGGGGACTTCCTGCACAACGAACATCCGGCTGTGAAATGGTTATTGCAATGCTTCCATGTGGCGGTTACGCAATATATGCAAAAGCAGGGTGTTGATTATGATACGCGATGGTCGTTGCAAGGCTGGCCCAACATTAATCGCCGGGGAGATTATCATGGCCTGCATAATCACCCGCATAGCTACTTAAGCGGCACTTACTATGTGGATGTGCCGCAGCAAAAAGCCGCAAAATCCAATCGAAAGGATATTTCACCCGGGGAAATATCTTTTTACGATCCGCGTGCTCAGGCCAATATGACTGCAATAAAAAATGATCAGCAGGTTGAAGCAGAGTATTCAGTACTGCCAAAGTCCGGTACTTTGCTACTTTGGCCCGCCTGGTTACACCATTTCGTACACCCGAACTTTTCTGATAAACCACGCATATCGATATCATTCAACGTGGTACTCAATCGATCTACCGACTATTTGCCCGAGCAGAATCAGCCTGAAGGGATCTGACCGGGGCTTCGAGGTTTTATTATTTCATCCGGGTGATTCGGTTCGCGACCGGCGCAAATAACGTATGTTTAGAACATTTCGATTTATTAGTTATATGGCCTTACAATTGATCATGTGGCGAGCACGAATATTGTGATATGCGGCCTTATGTTCTGGTTGCTTAACTGGACGGCAGTTAACTGAAAGGGCAACCTTCACTTTCAACCGGAAACTTCCAGGGTAGATCCAACTGGGGCATCATAAGTTTTCGCATTTTTGCAGAGGAAATGCGAAACTAGCGGTATTTTATTGATTGGCAAGGAGATAATTTTGGCAGCTACAGCGTTTTACAGTTTTCACCATATCCCTGACTGCGGGAGGGCATCCCGGGTACGTGATTTGGGCGTAATCGATGGAAATCATCCGGCTACTGACAATGATTGGGAGGAGCTAAAACGGGGCGGTGATCTGGTGATTAGAAAATGGATTGCCGATCAGATGGAAGGAAAATCCGTCGCTATCATTTTAATTGGCAATAGTACCGCTGAGCGTCTATGGATTCGTTACGAAATCGACAAGGCGTGGCAGGATGGAAAAGGCGTTCTGGGCCTGCACATCCATCACCTTGAAGATAGTGATGGCAATATCGCCCAAAAAGGAGCGAGCCCATTCTCTGGATTTTACCTTAACGGAGAGCCTTTAGATGACATTGTCAAGACCTACGAACCTCCATATACATCCAGTACATCATGCTGCAACCACATCAAAGATAATCTGGCTGACTGGGTAGAGACAGCTATATCTATTCGCAGCGAATATGGCTGAATGAAAAGAAAACAGGAGTTTTACCTGGTACGCTAGAGAAGTAATAAATTCCACATAAAAATCGGACAAGCCTGGGATTTTTAGCCCACTCTATCTACATTAAGGATTGTAGTTTAGCGCCACAGGTCAAAAATTGCTGCATTTCCGAGTTGCCGTTAGCAGCCCCTTTATCATTCTTCAATTAAATGGCGTTAAACAGCATATCCATAAACCCATCCAGGTCAAAGTGGTCTTGATCCACCGCGATTGAAAGCTTTTCAATCTCGGTGGCTCGTGAGGTTCCGATTACGCCATCAGCAAAAAGGTGGAACTTGCGACTAATTTCGTCATCGGACAATGGATTATCAGGATCACCTCTTGGGGTGCGAGCAGCAGACTGAAATTCGCGCCCATGTTTCAAGTATAAGGTGACATCGGCCCAGCGCTTATCGGTGCTAATACGGGTGTAATGCTCGTCTTCAACAATTTCGGTTGCCTGGCTGATACGTGATACTTCAGCGTCCTGAAAAATGGACTGATTCAGTTGTTCGGGCCCAACCTTGCCGTGTACGACCATAATGGCGAAAGGGTAGGCAAGTGCGTAACTCAATTCATCCAGGTTGTGCGGTTGGTGACCGGCTAAACGAACAGCATTATGAAAGGTGTTGATTTGTGCACGTTCAATATCACTACTGTCGAGGCTATGTTCACGCATCAGGTCCTGTACCGCATCGAGGGCTGGATGTGCCCAGCGACATACCGGATAGGCCTTATAGTGGGTGTTATAGATTTCCCAGTGCTGACCAAGATCATCCCAAAATGGCGCTGCATCGTCACCCTCGGTGGTAATCGCCGGTGCGCCGGTAAAACCGAGTTGCGCCATATAAGCCGCTGAAACACCCGATGGGGAACCCCAGCCGACGCCGTCTCGCAACATGGTTGGATGGTCTATACACCGCATCATCTGGCTACGCGGGCCGTGATACTCGGCGATACCCATGGCGTGGCGCAATTGCCTGTCGTCCAGCCCCAATAGTCGTCCCACGGCAGCGGCGGCACCGACCGCGGTCCATGCCCCGGAGGTGTGATAATCAGCTACGGTAGCATGCAGGGTCAAACCGGAGCGGTAGGCCACTTCATAGCCAATAGCCAGTGCAACTAATAGATCGCGCCCGGACACCGCTTTGCCCTGCCGGAGCAGGTCATCAACCACGGCTAACACTGCCGGTAGCACAGCGGAACCGGCATGCCCCTTGACCTTTGAGTTGCCGTCGTGAGCGTCGATGGAATCTATCGTAAACGCGCCCGCCATGGCCGCACCCATCGGGCTTACCCGGTGGCCACTAAAGAACAGGCGAGAGGCGGCCGAATCGATTCCGGCAGGCATGTGCTGACGGGCGAACTGCCGAACGATACTGCTTAGGCGCGTCGTGGTACCAATGGCAGCCACACCGATAGTGTCCAGCAGGCTGCGGCGCATAATTGCCAGCACTTCATCCGGGATATCCCTGTATCCCAGTCTCAATACAAAATCACAGACTGACTGTGGCATTAAGCACCTTATTGGTTAAATGACAAAATTTGGCGTCAGGTGTTGAATCGTGAACCGTGTTGATAAATTATTCAATAGCTGGATACAGGTTGGGCGGCACAACCTGCTGCGTCTGGCTCCAACCCGGTCACTCAGTTGGTTGGTCCGATTAATACCTGGACACTCGCGCCAATCCCCAAATCTCCACATGCTCGACACCTGCACGATGCAGGGTTTTGGTGATCTCGTTGGCGGTTGAGCCAGTGGTGATGATGTCATCAACCACGGCGACATGCGAATAGGGTGTTGAAGCCGCGTAAGCAAATGCCTTGAGGATGTTTTTCTGGCGTTGGTTGGCGCTTAATCCAGACTGGCTGTCGGTATCACGGATTCGACTCAGGGCGTGACTATCGACAGGTATGTCTAGCAGGTGGGATAGTGTTCGGGCGATTTCGAAAGCCTGGTTGAAACCACGATCGAGCAATCGCTTGCGATGCAATGGTACCGGTAATAATACTTCGGGAAGTGATTTGCTCGCGCGGAAATGATGGATAACGCTACTCACCAAACTGTTCGCCAGATGCAGACTTTGGGAAAATTTGAGCTGGATCAAAAGGTCGCGCGCGAGGCCCTGATAAATCAACGGTGCCAGTAGCTTTTGCCACCTTGGAGGATCGTATAAACAGGCCGCACAGTGACTGCCATCGGTCTGATTTTCCAGCCCGCACAGGGTGCATGGGTTGTTTAAGAGTTGCAGTTCTTTGTGGCAGCTGATGCAAAAATACTGCCCGGGTTCGAGCGTATGGGTGCATCCAAGGCACAATGCAGGATCTAACAGTCGTGCGCCTAATCGTTGAATCCCTGCCTGTATCATTGACTATTCCCTTTGTTGCAATAGACTTGGTTGTTCTATTTGAATCCGGCTTTATTGAAACCATGACCGATTTAGTACAACCGATCAGGCACGACTGGACACTTGATCAAATTAAAGCGCTTTTTGCGAAGCCTTTCAACGATTTATTATTCCAGGCACAATCCACGCACCGTCAATTCTTCGATCCCAACGCGGTGCAGATCAGCTCGTTGCTGAGCATTAAGACGGGCGCCTGCCCGGAGGATTGTTCGTATTGTCCGCAAAGCGCGAAGTACGATACCGCGCTGGAAAATGAGCGCCTGATGCCGCTTGAGGAAGTCAAACAGTCGGCGTTGAACGCGAAAAGCAATGGCGCTAGTCGTTTTTGCATGGGTGCGGCGTGGCGCAATCCGACCGATAAGAATCTGCACAAGGTGATAGAAATGATCAGCGTGGTCAAGGACCTGGGCATGGAAACCTGTGTCACACTGGGTATGCTAACCAGGCCACAGACAAAAAAACTCAAGGCAGCCGGGCTTGATTACTATAATCACAATCTCGATACCTCGCCCGAGTACTACAGGGAAATAATCACCACGCGCACCTATCAGGACCGCCTCGATACGTTGGAAAATGTGCGCGCCGAAGACATCAATGTGTGTTGCGGTGGTATCGTCGGCATGGGCGAAACCGACCTTGATCGAGCTGCTTTATTGCAACAATTGGCTAATTTGCCACAACATCCACAAAGCGTACCAATCAATCTACTGGTGCAGGTCGAAAATACGCCGCTGTACGGTACCGAGGCACTCGACCCGATTGAATTTGTTCGAACTATCGCGGTGGCTCGAATTATTATGCCAAAGTCTGTTGTGCGGTTGTCGGCCGGGCGCAATGATATGAGCGAAGAAATGCAGGCACTGTGTTTCCTTGCTGGCGCGAATTCTATTTTTTACGGTGACAAGCTATTGACCACACCAAATCCTGATGAAAATACGGATCTGGCTTTATTCGGAAAACTCGGTATCAATGCTAGTGGAAATCCTCAACAGGATTCATCGGAGACTGCCGCAGCCTGATCACCAGAATCGGGTCGGTAG
>CBDUSZ010000217.1:0-5726 GCA_965370015.1 uncultured bacterium
CTTCTTGTTGCTGTAGACAAGAAGTGACTCGCGCACTTACTCTAAATTAACTACGTAGCTGCGAAAGCCCTGGTGTGCGAAATAACGTTACCCTAAATAGAATTAAACCAGAAAACCAAATTACACAGCCGCTAACTGCGACTCAACACCAACCTCAAATTCCACCCCGGCCCGCGCTATTGCATTCAACACAGCCCGAAGCGACGCACCGACAATATCCTCGCTACACCCGGCGCCACAGCTACGTTGGCCGTTAATGCTCAGTTGCACATAGGCAATTGCTTCGGATTGCTCGTTATCGCCGAGGGTGTGTTCGCTATAGTCGATCAGCACAAGTTTTGTATTCAGGGCACTGCTAATCGCCCGTACAAATGCATCGAGTATGCCTTTGCCCTCGCTGGCGATTTCAATTTGACCGTTTCCGGTGACGAGGGTGGCGCTTAATCGGTCGCTACCCTGTGATCTCGATGCCCGGTATCGATCCACTGTAATAGGTTTATCGACTTTTATGTAGGTATCCTGAAATATCTGCCATATTGCCTGGGCGGATACTTCGCCTTCGCTTTGTTCGGCGTGTTTTTGCACCTGCGGGCTAAAATCGACCTGTAACCAGCGTGGCAATATCAGGCCGAAATCCTGTTCCAGTACGTAGGCGACACCGCCTTTACCGGACTGGCTGTTGATGCGGATAACTTCCTGGTATGTCCTGCCGACATCGCGCGGATCGATCGGCAAATAAGCGACTTGCCAATGAGTATCCGGACCGCTGACTGCCCGCTCATTTCTATCGATTGCCAGGCATTTATTGATCGCATCCTGATGGCTGCCGGAGAAAGCGGCAAATACCAGATCACCGGCATAAGGATGACGTGGATGCACTGGTAACTGAGTGCAACGCTCGACAACATTAATGATTCGATCCATATCGGACAGGTCTAACCCCGGATTTATGCCCTGACTGTACAGATTCATCGCCATCGTCACTATGTCCATATTGCCGGTTCGCTCGCCATTACCAAGCAATGTACCTTCGATTCGGTCGGCACCCGCCATGACACCGAGCTCGGACGCGGCCACACCACAGCCACGATCATTATGCGTATGCAAGCTGATGGTGATGCTATCGCGTCGGCCAATCTTATCGCATACCGATTCGATCTGATCGGCATAAACATTCGGAGTAGCCACCTCGACTGTGGCGGGCAGATTGATGATGGCTTTATTATCCGGCGTTGGCTGCCACACATCGATCACAGCGTCACAGACTTCGACCGCGTAGTCCAGTTCGGTGCCGGTGAAACTCTCCGGTGAATACTGAAACTGCCATTCGGTGTCTGACTGTTTAGCGGCATATTCGCGCACCCAGCTTGCGCCTTGCACGGCAATCGCCTTAATCTCATGCGCTGATTTCTTAAACACCTGTTCGCGTTGCACGGTCGAAGTCGAATTGTAGAAATGCATAATTGCGTGGTGGGCACCTTTTAAAGCCTCGAAACTGCGTGCGATCAGATGCTCGCGAGCCTGTGTTAAAACCTGAATAGTCACATCTTCGGGCACCATATCCCGTTCAATCAACTTCCGCACAAAATCAAAATCAGTTTGTGAAGCCGCAGGAAAGCCAACTTCGATCTGTTTAAATCCCACATCAACCAGCAATCGAAATAGTTCCAGTTTTTGGCCCGGCGTCATGGGTTCGATCAACGCCTGATTGCCATCACGCAGATCAACGCTACACCAGTCTGGTGCCCGCTCGATAATTCGATCAGGCCAACGGCGCCCGGGTTTAGTAACTGGGGGGAAAGGGCGGTACTTTTTATGGCTGAAGATTGACACCAGATTATCCTGTCGGGTTGTTGTTAAATTAATAATGTACAGAATGCGACGACCCTGATGAAACTTATCGAGTCCGGCACCCTGTACGAATAGTCCTGGTTGCGGCCAGGTATTCACTATAGACCAGTCGGCGGAGTCAATAATTGCGAATTAGCCAATAATTTCGATATAAATAGCTACATATATCTATTTAATTACATTTTATTAGGTAAACTATCTATATATTATAAATATTAGAGGGACACAGCATGAAAATTACACTGGATCGTATCGATAAACACATTCTCAGGTTGATGCAGGCCAATGGTCGAATCAGCAACCTGGAACTGGCCGATCAGGTGGGGCTATCCCCTACCCCGTGTTCGCGCCGGGTCAAGCGCCTTGAAGAATCTGGCTTGATCGACCGCCACGTTACCCTGCTTAACCCTGAGGCACTGGGCCTGAATCTGACTGCTATAATTGGCATTACCATGGACCGACATACCCCCGATCGATTTGAAGCATTCGAAAAGGCTATCGTCAACATGCCTGAAATCATTGAATGCAGTATCGTCACCGGACAGGCGGCCGATTTTCTGGTCAAGGCTGTGGTTAAAGATATGCAGCACTACGAAAAATTTCTGCTCGGACACCTGACCCGATTGAGTGGTGTGACCGGCGTTCATTCCAGCTTCGTGCTAAGGCAATTGATTCACAAGACGGAATTGCCGGTAGAATAGGTATAGATCCACTCCCAGCACGCTGACGGTGTAACATCTCAACTGGTAAGTTGTTGTTATTATACTATTAGACTACCATTTCAGCATCAGTCCATACACGAAGCAGGTAAATCAGGCATTTCAATGACTAACCCTTACGATTTAAACAATACTCTGGGATATGCGCCCAATATGGTCATAGAAGGCGTTGATCGATCCCACATTATGTCATTGGAAAAAGCATTGCACAGTGAATGGAAGCTGGGTCGAAACATCGTGTTGGCCTGGGTGCCTTGTGTAAAAGGCATGGATGTACTCGTCATTCCTCACTACAGACTCAGCGAATATATTACTACGACGGACCACGAGGCCAATAGCCCGTCATCTAATTTCGACAGCTCAGACTCATTTGCGCGACAACCTACCGAATTTATCGAAGATATTATTGCCGGCTCGAAGAAGCGAGATGAGCGCGAACTCTTGCATTTAACGAATTTGCTGGGCTCCCCGTCACAGCGCATTGATTTGCCGTTTACACCGGGTGAGGAAGTGCCGTACGGCATCGTAGAATCGATAGTGAAACGATATAGCATTTCATTCGTCGCGGATCGTGCCGTCGCGCTGTTTGATATTGTTGGGTTTTCACTTTTGTCACCGCTGGATCAGGTCACTCAATTAAATAGCCTTGCCCTTTCGGTCAATTCAGCCCACGCCAAATTGCTCAAAAAAGATATTTACATCAACTTTGCACGCACCACCACCGGTGATGGGTTTTATATCTGGAACAGAGATCGCAGCATCGAGGCGAATGTGAATCTCTACCATCTGATGCACCTGGTACTTGCCAATAACGCCATTGGCAGAGAAAAATCCCTGCATAACACGACACCGCTGCTACGTACTGCATTCCATGTTGGTGGTCACTACGAGTTCTATCAGTCCGAGGGCTTAAGCCCTACCGTTTATAGTTATATCGTTGGCGATGTGACGATTGAACTAGCGCGCATGGTTGAGCGGGCGTTACCGGGGCAGGTACTGGTGGGTGAATTCTGGGTGCCAATTCCTGACGGGGAATCTGGCCTGGTGAAAAAAATCGACACCATTGAATTCATCGAAAAAACCCAGGAAACGCTATCGAGTCTGAACGGACTAGTCCTGGCTGGCAATAAAGTAGCATCGATCAATTGTTACCTGACCGGAGACAATGTCGAAAGCCAGACCTTCGCCGTGCGTAAATATATAATTGTCGACAAGCACGGTAAGGGACGAAACGTCTACAATGCCAAGGTTAACATCTATCGCAAGGGTACCGAGCCAGTTTACCTGGGATTACCCGCGAGTAAATTAGGCCCTTTTAATGCTTCTACCGGGGGCCTCGATACTTTAAGAGGCCGTGTGCCTGGCGCCAACTAATTGCTTGCCTCGCCTGGTTGTCTGGTTTGATTGATAACCAAAACGTTCTCCACACTCACACAACGCAGCTATAGAAGCAGGTCGTGTGGTGGCAGCAATATCTCCCATGTTCGACTGGGTGCCCATTTAGTTGATTTCGGTAGCGTAGATTTCCCTGCGCCAGGGAACCAGCGTTATACCAAAGCGTTTCTTTAGGCTGACTCGATTTGTTGTCAGATGTCTCGAGCAGTTCCCGACAATAATAGCCCCCAATAAACGAATTACCCCAACTTATGGTGCTCACAAGTCACATCGGGATTGAAGGGAACCAGCTTACCATTTGGATTATCGCGAAAGGCCCACACATGCTGATCAAAATGCGGTTCGAATAAATGTGCCTCGTCAGCAACGGTTTCTGGATTGTCAGCCATGGCATCCCAAACTCTGCCCGCAAAGGTTGGAGGAGATTTTTGACCAGCTGATTTCCAGGCTTTTTGGAATACCAGATTTTCCACGCCGACCAGTTTTAATGATCCGTCTGCCTGTGGTTCATACAGCAGGATACCAGGGGTCATGAAATCGGTATGGGTTCCCTCACCATTGACCCGCGGCTTGCCAGCTGTAATTTTCAATCGTTCCATATTAAGATAATGAATGCCCATCCCGCCCCATTCAGCCGGCAGGCCTTCAGCGGCAGCCGAAATGCAATGTCCCGAAGGATCGGGTATAAAACCCTCGGCGAGCGCTACATTTACATCCTCATACTTTGTCGTAGCCGCCCTGACCGCTTTAATTTCATCGGCTACTTCTGATTCAGTATGAGCAGCTGATATTTGCCACCAGCTAGAAAGAAATATAATAGTAATCCCTGACAATAAACCTCTATTCATCTTAATCCTCCTCGTTTTATTATTTTACTCATAACAGATCCGGTACAAGCCCGGTAGCCTGTTACTCGCTGGCAGTATATCAGACTCCACCAAAACACCATATTTCTAGTGATAATCGAAGTTTTAATCAATGTAGACGCTTTAAATCTGCAACATTGAGCTTCAGGCACAGACCGATACTATTTCAACAATCATTTGACTAATAACTAATATGTACTGATAGTTCCACCAATGAGAATCTCTACATCTAACTGCTTCGACCCGCAGGCAAAAGAACTCCAACTGCAGAGAGAGTCTCAATCCTGGGATACTAGTCAAATACAGGTAGCATTACCCGGCGATATCCCAATCATCGATGTTACAGATTATTTTACAAGTGAAAGCGATGCCGCATTAGACACAGTCGCCATTCAGCTACGCAAAGCCTGTTTGAATATCGGATTCTGTTCGATAATCGGTCATCAATTCCCTTTGAACCTGTTAAATCAGGCTTTTGCCGAGGCCCGGCGATTTTTCGCCTTACCAATAGATGTCAAAAATGCCCTGTTAATGGATCGGCCCGATTGGCCGGTAAAGGCGGTAGGCTATTTACCGGTTAATAATTTCAAACTGCCTGCGCGCGACAAAGGTAACCTCAACGAAACATTTGTCGTCAAACGCGACCACCTTTCAGAGCTAGGAGACAATCAATGGCCAGGCGAAGATCAAATGCCCGGGTTTCGAACTATTATCGAGTCTTACACCAAACAAATCGAACGCCTGGCAAAACGCTTATTACCAATTTATGCGCGCGCCCTCGAACTCGACAAGAATTTTTTCACCAACGCATTTAGTAAACCACTTTATCGGTTACGCTTGTCGCATTACCCTTTAATAAAACAAAAGGCGGCGGATGAATACGGTATTGCGCCGC
>CBDUSZ010000218.1:0-5719 GCA_965370015.1 uncultured bacterium
ACCTCTTGAAACCTGAATTGGATCGAAACCTGGTTAAGTCATTTATTAATGACGGTGTTTTCACCGGGTAATTTAATTCGTCAAATAGACCGGGCGAACCGGGAACATGCAGCATAGTCCTTCCGGCCTTAACTCTGGATTAACCGATTTATTGCTCCTCGGCAGTTGCTCCTGCACTGCTCTAATAAGTTACATCCTTGTAACGATGCAAAATCGGCATACCCTGCTTCCCGTATATAGCTGGCCTATTGAATTGCAGATATATAGGCTGCCACTGCCATCATTTCTTCATCCGACATACGTTTTGATATGCCGCGCATCATGCTACCTGGATCATTGGCACGAGTAGCATCTCTAAATTTTTTCAATTGCGACACCAGGTAATCCGAGTGCTGACCCTTGAGGGACGGATATACTGCAAGGGTGTTTCCGCCAGCGCCCGGGCTGTGACAGGCCATGCAGGCAGCGACCGAGATTTCGCTGATACCACCGCGATAAATACTTTCGCCCGCTGCGACCAACTTTTTGTCAAACGCGACGGGGTTGGCTTTTTGGCTCGCGAAGTAGGCAGCGATATCTTGCATATCTGCTTCGTTGAGTGCAGCTACCATGCTCTGCATAATCGGGTCGGTGCGCTCTGCCGATTTAAAGTCCTTCATTTGTTTCACCAGATACGAAGCATGCTGGCCAGCCAGAATCGGCCAGGTGCCATTGGGACTATTGCCGTCGACTCCGTGACAACCTGCACACAATGCGCTCTTTGCCTTGCCTGCTTCGCTATCGGCAGCGATCAGGGCGAATGACATCAGGCTTGATACACCTATCAGGATGGCGCCAATGTAACTCGATTTCATCATATCTCCTGGTATTAAAACGGATAAAGGTTTTTTCGGGCGAGAATGTATATCATACACCGGGTACTCTTTCAATATGAGTAGTAATAGTAATTTATGGCCATATCATTCCGACAAGCCCAATATCTAACCAGTGCGTTCGAATTGTCACAATTATTACCCGACGATGGCAGGGAGGTTGCTTTTGCAGGACGTTCTAATGCGGGGAAGTCAAGCGCCATAAATTGCCTGACGCAACAAAAGGGCCTGTGCAAAACCAGCAAAACGCCAGGCCGAACTCAGTTAATCAATTTTTTCGCGCTCGACGAAACACGCAGACTGGTCGACTTGCCCGGTTACGGGTTCGCCAAAGTACCAAAAAAATTGCGTAGCCACTGGGACCAGGTTTTGTCTACATTCCTGCTACAACGCGAGGCCTTGAAAGGACTCGTGATTGTGGTTGACATCCGTCGCGGTATCAGTGAGCTCGACCAGACGCTGATCGATATGGTAAGCCCGCAATTGCCGCTACATATTCTGCTCACCAAGTCCGATAAGCTTTCCCGTTCGGCGGTAAAAAGCGAAATTTTAAAAACGCGCAGGCAATTTGACACCGACCAACATACCGTTTCCAGTCTCTCTGTCCTGAATCGACAGGGTCTGGATCAGCTCGAACAGCGGTGTAGCGAATGGTTTGATTCTGGATGAACTGGCCTGATCACCATTCGGCAATCAAATAGCATACATTTCTAACCAAAATAAATCCGCCAGGCTGCTGGCCAAAATATTAATCGATAATAAAAATCCCCGGCAGTAAACTACCGGGGATTAACATCTGAACCGGATGGGGTCTCCGGCTCAACATCCGCTCATAGGAGGGAGAACGGACTACAGCGCTGGGCTAAGGCGCATATGTGATAGACTTTCAATCGGCATAAAAGTTCCTGCTGTTTAACTATTTATATAGCTTTTTTTAAAAATAATGAGCGCCTTTGTCGAATACAATTTTGCAATGGCAGACTAGTGGGCCTCATTCCAGTTAACACCATTACCAGCATCCACTTCCAGCGCTACCGACAGGTCGGCTGCTTCGATCATGAGTCGACTAATTTCCTGTGTTGCGCGCTCGACATCGGCCGCGTCCAACTCAAACACCAGTTCGTCATGCACCTGCATGATCATTTTTATCCTGTCACCATCCTCAATTAACCAGCGATGCACAGCAATCATTGCGCGTTTAATGATATCAGCAGCGGTGCCCTGCATTGGCGCATTGATCGCGGTGCGTTCAGCGTACTGGCGCTGTACTGCATTCCGAGCATTAATATCAGGCAGGTATAGGCGACGGCCATAAACTGTTTCTACATAGCCCTGTTCACGTGCCAGTGCTTTGGTCTCTTCCATATAACGCCGGACCCCCGGATAGCGTTCAAAATAAGTATCGACATACTGCTGTGCCTGGTTGCGCCCGATGCCCAGTTGTTTCCCCAGACCAAATGCCGACATGCCGTAGATAAGGCCAAAATTAATCGCTTTTGCGGAGCGCCGCTGCTCATCGCTGACCGCTTCCAGACCGCTACCAAATACTTCAGCTGCGGTTGCGCGGTGTACATCAAGCCCCTGTTCAAATGCTTTGAGCAGCGATTCGTCGGATGACAAATGCGCCATGATGCGCAATTCAATCTGCGAGTAATCGAGCGCCAGAATTCGTTTTCCGGGCAGCGCAATAAACGCCTCGCGGATACGCCGACCCTGCGTGGTTCGAATCGGAATGTTCTGCAGGTTCGGGCTGGTTGAGGAGAGGCGACCGGTTGCGGCAACCGCCTGTTGATACGAGGTATGTACGCGCCCAGTGGCTGGATTGATCTCTTTCGGGAGTTTATCGATATAGGTCGTTTTCAGCTTGTTTAAACTCCGGTGCTCGAGTATTAGCCGTGGAATTTCGTAATTAAGTGCCAGCTCTTCAAGCACGTCCTCGGCGGTTGAGGGTTGACCTTTGGGTGTTTTTCGTAGCACCGGCATTTCAAGTTTGTCGTATAAAATCCCCTGGATTTGTTTGGGAGAACTCAGATTGAATTCTTCCCCGGCTTGCTTATAAACGCTGGCCTCAGTCTCACCAAGCTGGCGATCGACTTCGACTCCCTGTTTTTGCAACTCCGCCTGATCGATGAGAACACCATTTTGTTCGAGCTTGAGCAAAACCTCGACCAGTGGCAATTCGATATTTTCATATATCTCGTTGAGTCGGCCCTCCTGCTGCAGGCGCTGGCTCAGGCACTCATTTAGTTGCAGTGTAATATCGGCGTCTTCGGCGGCATAGTCACTGGCTTTTGTTAATTCGACCTGATCGAATCCAATCTGCCTGGCGCCTTTACCCGCCACGTCTTCATAGTGAATAGTGTCGCGCCCCAGGTAATAAAATGCCAATGCATCCATATTATGTCGGCTCGCCGTAGAGTTGAGCACATAGGATTGCAGCATGGTATCGTCGGCGACGCCCTGCAAGTGTATCCCTTCACCGATGAAGATATGCGCGTCGTACTTAATGTTTTGTCCGATTTTACCGACCGCGGGATTCTCCAGTAGCGGCTTTAAAGATTTCAGTACCTTTTTTTTATCGAGCTGGCGTGGTGCATTTTCGTATCGGTGGGCGAGCGGAATATAACAGGCTTTACCGACTTCGATACAAAACGATATGCCAACCAGCTCGGCCTGCATATAGTCGATGCCAGTGGTTTCGGTATCGATCGCAAAACGGCTTGAGTTTTTCAATTGTGCTAGCCAACGCTCGAAGGCCTCCTCGCTGAGAACGCATTCGTATTCGCCTTTTGGCGAGCTTTCGACTTGCGCAGTAACAACCGGTTGTGCAGGCCCAGAATCGAGCTCATCAAGCCAGCGCTTAAAACCAAATTTCTGGTAATACTCTGCCAGGGCCGTCGTATCGCTATTAGATTGCACCAGGTCTTCTATTTCGATACCAATATCGCAATCCAGCTTAATCGTCGCGAGTTCATAGGACATGGGGAGAAAATTGAGAGATTCGCGCAGATATTCGCCGACTTTGCCTTTTATATCCTGCGCGTGATCCATCACGCCCTGTAGGCTACCGTATTCCGCCAACCATTTGGCTGCGGTCTTCGGGCCAACTTTTGGCACACCGGGAATATTATCCGATGTGTCACCCATCAGGGCCAGGTAATCGATAATCTGGTCTGGATTAACCTGGAATTTTTCTGCCACACTGGCTACGGTCAGTACCTGGTTATTCATCGTATTAATTAATCGCACATCGGCGTTGACCAGTTGCGCCATGTCTTTATCGCCTGTCGATATCAGTACGCTGTATCCCTTGCGGGCTGCTTCGACACTAAAAGTACCGATGACATCGTCGGCTTCCACGTCATCAATCACGATCAGGGGCAAGCCCTGTGCTTTTATAATTTTGTGCAAGGGTTCAATTTGCACGCGCAAGTCATCGGGCATCGGCGGCCGGTTGGCCTTGTAGTCTGGATAAATGTCGTTGCGAAAAGTTTTGCCCTTGGCGTCGAACACGACTGCAATATTATCCGGTTGTTCGTCGGCGATGAGCTTGCGCAGCATATTCAAAACACCATATATCGCGCCGGTCGGATGGCGGTTATGGGTCAATGGCGGCAAACCGTGGTAAGCCCTGAACAGGTAGGAGCTGCCGTCGATCAATACCAGCTTTTTTCGATTCTGTTGATTCATACTTATCAGTCTATAATGCGCATTTTCTGCAACGCTGTTCGAATTCGATGTAGGATAATATCACAGCCTTCGGCGCTTCCGACTTTAGCCGGGCGAAAATCATGTTGGTGCAACCTTTGCTGAATATTGATAATTAAGTGTCCGTATATACCACCGTCAATGCAGACCAGCTTGAAGAATTTCTGTGCCGATATAATATCGGTAAGCTCGCTTGTCATGCGGGAATCAGCGCCGGTATAACCAACACCAATTATACCGTCGAAACCACCACCGGCACATTCATACTAACCCTGTACGAGCACCACAGCGAAGCCGCGCTCGATTATATCCTGGGTTTGCAGCATCACCTGGCTGACAAGGCTGTTGCCTGTGCCGCGCCGGTACTCGATGTAAGGGGGTCATTATATTCGACCCTGAATCAACGCTCGGCCGCGATTATTGACCGTGTGCCGGGCACGGTCTGCAAATCACCCGCAGCCCACCACTGCGCACTAATTGGTGCAGAACTGGCGCGGTTTCACATTGCCGGCAGTGACTACGCTGCAAAACGAAATAACCCCTGCGGGATCGACTGGTATGTAGTGATGGCGAAAAAGCTCGATCCGATATTGAATCCCGAGGACCGCCAATTGCTGCATGAAGAGATAGATATCTATCTACAATATCCGTTCACCAGTTTGCCGCAGGGTTCGATTCACGCCGATTTATTTCACGATAACGCGTTGTTTGATGGTGATCGATTGGGTGGCATTATCGATTTTGATTACGCCTGTTACGGTACCCTGATTTACGATTTGGCGGTGATCATGAATGACTGGTGCCTGCTCGCGGATGGCCAGCTCGATGCGGAGCGAATGGAATCGCTATTACAGGCTTATCACCAGGTTCGCCCGCTGCAAGACCAGGAACGCGAGGCGCTGCCTTTAATGTTAAGGGTAGGGGCATTACGCTTCTGGCTGTCGCGTCTCAACGATTTGAACTTTCCACTCCCAGGCGAGCTTACTTTCACCAAGGATCCAGACGAATTTCGCAATATGCTAATTCTGCGGCGAGACTCGCCACCGGTAGGGCCGAATTCATTCGGCCGATAGTATCCGATAATTATTGGCCGAATGAATTCGGCCCTTGTGTCTCTCTCGATAGACTGATTAGCTATC
>CBDUSZ010000219.1:0-5610 GCA_965370015.1 uncultured bacterium
AGTGACCTCCTTGTCTCCAATTATTATTGGCCGAATGAATTCGGCCCTACAATTTTAAATTCAGCAGCCTTAACAAGATCCCGGATATTCGCTAAGCAAATTCCGGGATGACAGCTACGCTGTCAATTATTCTCAATAACAATACTCGGGAACGCAGCAGAATGATCTTTCGCCATGGTCGCGAGTTTGGCCGCTGTTTTTCGTGCAATTTCGCGATAAATAGCGCTGATTTTGCTATCCGCCATTGCTGCCACTGTCGGGTTACCACTGTCGGCCTGTTCGCGGATACGAATATCGAGCGGTAACGAGCCGAGGAAATCGACCTTCTGCTGCTCCGCCATGCGCACGCCACCACCATCACCGAATATATGCTCGCTGTGGCCACACTGGCTACAGATATGGATACTCATATTCTCCACCACGCCCAGCACCGGCACCTCGACTTTTTCAAACATTTTCAACCCTTTGCGCGCATCGAGCAGGGCGATATCCTGTGGCGTGGTAATAATAATTGCACCGCTCACCGGAATCTTCTGCGCCAGCGTCAACTGTATATCACCGGTACCAGGTGGTAAATCGACTACCAAATAGTCCATATCTTTCCAACGCGTATCGTTGAGTAGCTGCTCCAGTGCCTGGGTCACCATCGGACCACGCCAGATCATCGGCGTATCTTCCTCGACCAGATATCCGATAGACATGGATTGAATACCATGACCAATCATCGGCTCAAGACTCTTGCCATCGGTTGACTCGGGTTGTCCCTGACAACCCAGCATACGAGGAATACTCGGCCCATAAATATCGGCATCGAGAATTCCAACCGTTGCGCCTTCGGCCTGCAATGCCAGCGCCAGGTTTACCGCCGTGGTGGATTTACCGACACCACCCTTGCCGGAGGCCACAGCGATAATATTCTTGATCCCAGCCAGTGGTTTCAGATTTTGCTGTACCGCGTGGGATTTGATCTTGCTCGACACTTTGACATTGATATCGCCGATGCCTTCAAGACTCGCCAGCTGATCGCGTACCGCCTGTTTCAGGGTATCGAAATAACCCGCTGCCGGGTATCCGAGTACCAGCGTAACAGTTATCTTGTCTCCATCGATGGCAATGTCCTTCACGGATTTTGCCGCCATCAGATCTGTACCCATGTGCGGGTCGATGACCTGGCTGAGGGCGCCTTCGATTTGCTGTTTGGTGATAGACATATAGAACTCTATATCCAGGGGTTGTTTAACCAGGGTCGGCATTCTACATGAGGCCCCACCAAAATATCACCTAGTTTTTATGTGTTTGTTCGATTGCTGCCCTATACAGCCCCGCGCGCAACACATAAACTACACCGCTTTGGTCAAACAGTTCTCGCACATGAGCTCCAAATCTCGCCAGATTCTCGTTACTAGCGCCTTACCCTATGCCAATGGTCCGATACATATCGGCCATTTGCTCGAATATATTCAGACCGACATCTGGGTACGCTTCCAAAAAATGCGCGGGCACGAGTGTATTTATGTCTGTGCCGATGATGCCCACGGCACACCGATCATGCTGCGAGCCCAGGCTGAAGGGGTAACCCCCGAGGTGCTGATTGATCGTATGAAAATCGAACATCAGCAGGATTTTGCCGATTTCGCCATCGAATTCGATAATTATTACACCACCCATTCTGACGAGAATCGCTACTTTGCGGAATTGATTTACACGCGCCTTAAAGCTGCGGGACATATCCGCACGCAAGTTATCTCACAAGCTTACGATCCCAGTGCAGAGATGTTTCTACCGGACCGCTTCATCAAGGGTGAATGTCCGAACTGTGGAACAGGCGACCAATATGGGGATAACTGCGAAGCCTGCGGGGCCACTTACGCGCCCACTGATTTAAAAAACCCGGTTTCAGTCGTCACCGGCGAAACTCCTGTCAAAAAAGATTCGGAACAGTATTTTTTCAAACTTGGCGACTACCAGGAGATGCTCAAAACCTGGACGCGTGCCGGTCACGTTCAAAAGGAAATTGCGAATAAGATGGCCGAATGGCTCGACGAAGGATTAAAGGACTGGGATATCTCCCGCAATGCACCCTACTGGGGTTTCGAGATACCCGATGCGCCGGGTAAATATTTTTATGTCTGGCTCGATGCACCGATTGGTTACATGGCGAGTTTCAAAAACTGGTGCGACAGGAATCAGTACGACTTCGACAAGTACTGGAGGGTGGACAGTAAAACCGAGCTCTACCATTTTATCGGCAAGGATATCGCCAGGTTTCACACCCTGTTCTGGCCGGCGATGTTGCACGGCGCCGGGTTCAGGAAACCAAGCGCGGTTTACTGCCATGGGTTTTTAACCGTGGATGGGCAGAAGATGTCGAAATCGCGCGGCACCTTCATTAAGGCAAGAACTTATCTGGAACATTTAAACCCGGAATATCTGCGCTATTATTTTGCCGCGAAACTTGGCCCCGGCATCGATGATATCGATTTGAATCTGGACGATTTCTGCGCCCGGGTCAATTCCGATCTGGTGGGTAAGGTAGTTAATATTGCCAGCCGTTGTGCAGGATTTATTAACAAACGATTCGATGGCATGCTCTCAAACAGTAACGACGACAATGGTTTGAGCCAGCAATACGTCGCCGCGGCCGAGGGCATCGCCGAAGCTTATGAGAACCGGGAGTTTGGCCGGGCGATGCGAGACATCATGTCCCTGGCAGACAAGGCAAATCAATTTATTGATGAAAAACAGCCCTGGGTCGCGATCAAGCACGAGAGCCGGCATGCCGAGGTGCAAAACGTATGCACAATCGGTCTCAACTGCTTTCGCCAGTTAGTGATACTACTCAAGCCGGTGCTGCCTCGACTGGCGGCTCAGGCCGAGTCTTTCCTCAACGTCAATGCGCTAAGCTGGGCAGATATCGAGACCGCTTTACACGACCATCAAATTAATCGCTTCGAGCCATTAATGACCCGTGTCGAAGCGGTTTTTATCGAACGCATGACCGAAGCCACCAAAGCGGCCCTGATCGAAGAAAATAAGATCACCGCCGGTCCAGGCGATACATCGATTGAACCGATCGCAAGTGAAATCAGCTACGACGACTTCGCCAAACTCGATTTCCGCGTGGCACGTATCATCGCCGCAAAGCGTGTCGAAAAGTCGAACAAGTTGCTACAGCTGACACTGGATATCGGCAACGAAACGCGCAACGTATTTGCCGGCATTAGCGGCGCATACGAAGCGGAAAAACTGGAAGGCAAACTCACCGTAATGGTTGCCAACCTGGCGCCAAGGAAAATGCGTTTCGGCGTGTCGCAGGGCATGGTGTTAGCCGCCGGGTCCGGCGACGAGGAGATTTACCTGCTACATCCGGACAGTGGTGCCAAGCCGGGTATGCGCATCAGTTAAACCCGCCTTTCCTGACTGCTAACTCGCCGATGAAATCAATTTCAGTACCCTGCCTGTTGGTTGCTCTGTTGTATGTATTATTTCAGCCGGCAGCCGCACTCGAATCGAAAAAAATCTACCAGATGCATGAGAACAGCATTTTTCAGATTCGCGTGCTGAACCGCGAAACCGGTAAAAAATCCAGTATCGGTTCCGGCTTCATCGTCGGCAATCGCCGCCAAATTGCGACCAATTTTCATGTCATCAACAAAATCATTCTCGAACCAGAACGCTTTTATGTCACCTATCTGAACAATAATGGCCGCGAAGGCGAACTTAAACTCGTGGCCCTGGATGTGGTGCACGATCTCGCACTACTGGCTGCGGAGGAAAATCTTGGCCAGCCGATAGTTACCAGCGGCCTGCCACCCAAAGGTGCGCCGGTATATGCGATGGGGAATCCGCTCGATCTTGGTCTAAGCCTCGCGGTGGGCACTAACGGCGGGATCCTCAACCAGACCGACGATAGCCGGATCCTGTTTTCCGGTAGCCTCAACCCCGGCATGAGCGGTGGCCCAACATTCAACGAAAATGGCCAGGCGATTGGCATTAACGTTTCGACCGCGCGCAACGATATCAGCTTTATAGTGCCGTCAAAATTTCTCAATAAACTGATCGAAAGCGCGAAGAACGCGGATGATCGAACGGCCGGCGATTTGAAAGCCGAGGTAGCGCGGCAATTGATCAGCTATGAACAAGACTATATAAACGCTCTGCTCGGCGAAAGCTGGCCAACTATCAAACTGCGCCAGCTGACGCTACCCGGCAAGATATCGCCCACGGTTCGTTGCTGGGACAATAGCGCAAAACTAAATCCCAGGGCATTGTTCAAGCGCTACCAAATTCGCTGTGCCAACAAAAACCACGTTTACCTCGATACAGCGAATAAATTTGTCGGCAAGCTCATTTATGAATATTACTGGCTGGAATCCGATCAGCTAGATGCCGTGCGCTTCCACAATCTTTACGAAAAACTTAACAAGGATCAGATTGAAACCAAGCTCAGTCAGGAAGAGGTTAGCAATTTCAACTGTGGTACCTGGTTCATCGAGGTCTCCGGAGAGGAATTCAAGGCTAATCTATGTCGCCGCGAATACGTCGAATATGCCGGCCTGAGTGATGTGCTATTTACCGCAGCATTGACCGGGCGTGAAAAACAGGGGTTTTTCATCACCTTCATCATGACTGGCACTGATTTTGACGCGACCCTGGCGCTGGTGAAAAAGTTCCTGGAGAATATAGTTTGGAACCCCTGATTGTCGAAATAAAAACCCGTGGCCTGCACCGCTACCACAGGCTGGATAAATCCGAGATTAGCATCGGCCGTGCGCTCGACAACGATATCATTCTATCCGACCCAACCGTCGAACCCCATCACCTGAGGATATTGCGCGACGACCAGGGCAACATAGAATTACTAAACCTGGCCAGCGTAAATCCGGCGCGAATGGATAATTGGCAGAACGATAAACCCACCTCCGCAAGATTACCGATAGAGTTTAGCCTGGGTAGAATTTCAGCTCGAATTCTATCGCCTGATCACCCGGTGGCAGCGACAATATCGCTCGCTAGCAACGGCCACATGAAGCATCTATACGGCCACTGGGGATGGGCGGCCCTGTTACTTGCCCTGTGCTTCGTGACAGGAGGACTGGAATATTACTATACCTCTTACCATGCTTTGAAATGGGATGATTTAATCAAATATGTATTGCGAGAATCCGTGCTCAGCATAGGCGCATTCGTATTTACGCTGTCGATCATCGAACATCTGTTAGTTAACCGCTGGGAAATCAAACCGGTAACTTTCTCAGTCACGCTGATTTATCTGGTTTACCAATTGCTATCGCTGGTTGCCAGGGAGCTGACGTACCTGTTCTCCTCCGACCTCCCCCTTTCGATATTCAATCTGGGCTGGTACCTGTTATTTATTCCTGCAGCGGTAAGCCTTTACCTGATTCGCGTTACCCATCTGGGGCAGAGAAAAGGTATCTTACTGGCCACCGTCATCAGTGGCCCTTTTGCGGTAATTGCAATCATGCAAAACCCGGCCATTAATTTATTGCTTGACGACTTTAATTCGGCGGCTAATTATCAGAAAAGCCTCAGTGCGTTGAACTGGCATTTATCACCAACAATTTCGACTGACAGCTTTATTAGCGAAGC
>CBDUSZ010000220.1:0-5599 GCA_965370015.1 uncultured bacterium
ACATGCTAATCGAAGACACAGCTCACGGACTATGAGTTCGGGAGCGATTTCAACCTGAACTAGTGCCCCCGCATCCTGCCTGTTTGCTTGCAGAGAGTAGATAAAATAAACCCAGACCAAATTTATCGCCCGGGTTGAACAAGCAAGGAAAGCGGCGAAATAAACCAGCGTCAAAAAACCGATACTTTCGATATCGAAAGCATTGGCGAATAAATCCTCAAAGATTAAACTCCAGATAATTGTTTAACACAAGCATCAGAGGCAGCAATACATGGTAGAGCAATTTTCATCTAAAGATCCATTATCGATGCCGCTCAAACTAAAGCATTTGCATCTAAGAAACAGAATTATGAGTACCAGTCACGCCTGTGGGCTGGAAGAAGATGGTCTGCCTAAAGATCGATATCAAACATATCACGAAGAAAAAGCCAGGGGAGGTATAGCACTTTCGATGTTTGGTGGCTCTTCGAATATTGCCGTGGACTCTCCATCGGTTTTCCAGCAGCTATATGTTGGCAGTGATGCGATCATTCCCCACCTGCAAAATTTTTCCACAAGAATGCATGCACAGGGTGCGACTCTAATGTGCCAGATCACCCACCTGGGTCGACGCGGTGATCCTTATGCGGATAACTGGTTACCAGCAATCGCACCGTCCGTACAGAGAGAGACATTACACCGGGCTATTCCGAAAGAAATGGATGAGCACGATATAAATCGTGTTATCAAGGCCTATGGCGATGCCGCAAGGCGTTGCCAGGAAGGCGGTCTTGATGGCATAGAAACATTGGCTTCGTCACATCTCATCGGTCAGTTCCTGTCACCTCTAACCAATAATCGCAGCGACCGTTTTGGCGGCTCACTGGAAAATCGGTGTCGCTTCGGGCTAATGGTTCATGAGGAAATCCATCGTCAAACAGGTGATAAGTTTATCGTCGGCATGCGCTATAACGTCGATGAAGGCCCCGATGGTGGATTAAACTTCGACGAATGCGTAGCTGCTGCGCTGATATTTCAGAGCTCTGGAGGTATAGACTTTATCAACGCAAATTTCGGCAAGATGGATACTTTATTCAAACTCACCACCGATTGCATGCCGAGCATGGAATCACCCGCCGCACCCTGGCTGGAAGTAGTAGGTCGTTTCAAAAAAGAAGTTGATTTACCCATTTTCCATGCAGCGCGTATCTCCGATATTGCCACCGCGCGCTACGCGATTAAAAACGGCTTACTCGATATGGTTGGTATGACCAGAGCCCACATTGCTGACCCACATATTGTCAACAAAATTGCGCGTGGAGAGGAAGAACGCATTCGTCCCTGCGTCGGTGCCACACATTGTATGTCAGGCTTTCGGCCCGCCTGTCTACATAATGCCTCTGCAGGACGCGAGAAGACTCTGCCAAATATAGTTCCCCGCGCAAACACGGTAAAAAAAGTCGTGGTGGTCGGCGGTGGGCCTGCCGGGCTGGAGTGTGCGCGTATAGCGGCGAGTCGAGGTCACCAGGTCACACTATTCGAAGCCACGCCAAAATTAGGTGGTCAGGTCCTGGTCGCTGTACGTAATGAATGGCGCAAAGATTTAATTGGTATTATCGACTGGCGAGTCGCGGAACTTGAGCAACTTGGCGTCACAGTTGAATTGAATAGTTACGCCGAGGCAGCAGAGGTTCTAGCCGAATCGCCGGATTACGTCATCATCGCGACTGGTGGCTTACCCAATCTGGACTTTCTCGAAGGCGGAGAGCACTGCACATCCTGCTGGGACTTACTGACCGGATATGCCCCGCTCGTCGAAGACAGCATTGTATATGACGGCACCGGACGCCATAGCGCGGCATCTAGCGCAGAGTTTCTTGCGCGCAACGGACAGTCGGTCTCGCTGATTGCGCTTGACGGTGAGCTTTGTCTGGAAATGACCTATGCAGAGAGATCTACCTTCAAGAAACATTTCTACGAGTTGTCTATCCCTACTCAATTTGATCAACAACTGGTTCGAGTCGAACGAGACAATGATCAGATAATCGCCTTTTTTGTGAATGAAGCGACAGGATCCGAAACCCAAAAGCGCTGCGGACAATTGATTGTTGACCGTGGCACGGTGCCAATCGATGACCTCTTTCATGAACTCAGAGACAATTCATCCAATCTCGGAGTGACCGACCTCGAAGCTTTTATCCAGGGCGCGCAACAAAAAAGCTGCTTGAATTCGCAAGGGGCTTATGAACTCCATCGAATCGGCGATGCAATTGCCAGTAGAAATATTCATGCAGCAATCCTCGACGCCGCCAGACTGGCTAACGGGTTGTAACCTAATCTAGTTTGCTCGCTATTACTGTCAATAGAGCACGACACATCGGCAGTCGACGACATCAGGTCGAATCCCGATAATAAATATACTTATCATGTGTACCAGAATGCAGGGCTGAAGACGAAACAAGGAATAATTAATAGCCGCTAGCATGCCGATCTCGGCAATTCGCTCACGCTACGATGTTTTTTATAATTAACCATATCTAAAATACCCGGTTGATCGCATTGAGTTTATTCAGCTTTACCCATATATCAGTTAAAATAGCGCATTCCATCCTATAGCAGACTCATCTCCCCATGTCCGAACCCAGTCGTGTTGGCACAGACGCCTCAAATTTCATACGCGATGCCATTGCGGCTGATATCGCGGCTAAAAAAACCAGCGAGGTAATTACCCGCTTTCCACCCGAGCCCAATGGCTATTTACACATCGGCCACGCCAAGTCGATTTGTCTGAACTTTGGTATCGCGCGTGATTTCGGTGGTTATTGCAATTTGCGCTTCGACGATACCAACCCGGAAAAGGAAAACGTCGAGTATATCAATGCGATCCGGCGCGATGTTGAGTGGCTCGGCTTTAGCTGGCACTCCAATCCGTTTGCGTCGGACTACTTCGGCCAGTTGTACGCCTACGCGGTACAGCTCATCGAGCAGGGCGATGCCTACGTCGACAGCCAGAATGCAGACGAGATTCGCAATAATCGTGGCACCCTGACCAGCCCCGGTGTCGCGGGTCCTTATCGAGACCGCAGCGTAGCCGAAAACCTGGAGCTGTTCGAAGCCATGAAAGCGGGCAAATACGCCGATGGCGAACATGTACTACGCGCCAAAATCGATATCCAGTCGCCCAACCTTAACTTGCGCGACCCGGTTATATATCGCATTCGCCACGTCACCCATCACAATACCGGCGATGAATGGTGCATATACCCGCTATACGATTTCACCCATGGATTATCTGATGCGATTGAAGGTGTCACCCATTCACTGTGCACGCTGGAGTTCGAAGATCACCGTCCTTTGTACGACTGGATATTAGAAAAACTCGATCCTCCCTGTCATCCACGCCAAATTGAATTCGCGCGGCTACAACTAGAGTATTCGCTTACCAGCAAACGCAAGCTCAACCACCTGGTAAATGAAGGCCATGTCGACGGCTGGGATGACCCGCGAATGCTAACTATTTCCGGTATGCGCCGTCGCGGCTACACCCCCGAATCGATCGTGCATTTTTGCGATATGATTGGCATGACCAAGAAAGACAGCACTATTCAAATGGGCGTGCTCGAAAATGCATTGCGCGACGACCTGAATACCCGCGCCGAGCGGCGTATGGCGGTGATTAATCCGCTCAAAATCATTATCGAGAATTATCCAGAAGACCGCGAAGAATGGGTGACGGGTAAAAATCAGCCCCAAAATCCCGACTCGGATACGCGTCAGATTCCATTCTCACGGGAGATATATGTCGAACGGGATGACTTTATCGAAGACGCACCTAAAAAGTTTTTCCGCCTCAGCCCAGGACGCGAGGTACGACTCCGGTTCGCTTATTACATTACCTGCAAAGAAGTGGTTAAAAATGATGATGGCAGCGTCGAATCACTGATCTGTACCTATGACCCGGATAGCCGGGGTGGCAATACCGCCGACGGCCGCAAGGTAAAAGGCACGATACACTGGGTCAGTGCAAAGCACGCTATTCGGGCCCGCGTTAACTTATATGACCGCCTGTTTAATACCCCCAACCCCGGCGCGGCAAGCGAATTTATACCTGCGATCAATCCGCAGTCTAACATTGTCATGGACAAGGCCATGCTGGAACCGTCAATTGAACTGGTCGACAACAAAATGGCCTATCAATTTGAACGTCTCGGCTATTTTATCAGCGACCTCGAATCGACCCAGGAGAAACCAATATTCAATCGCACCATCAGTTTGCGCGATAGCTGGGCAAAAATAGAGCAGTCGAAGTAACGTCGATAGTGAAAAAACCGGCGATTCAAATTCTGCTCGAAATACTGTCGTATTTGCCGATCAGGATTCAATATCAGCTGGCCGGGGTTATGGGATTTATAGTTGCGCGTACTCACAACCAGGTCGCGTTACTAACCGACAAGAATATCCGCCTTTGCTTTGACGGGCTGAATCGCTCAAAACAGTTAAACCTGGCGAAAACTTCAATACGTCATACCTGTATTTCACTGATCGAACTGGCGTCGATATGGTGTTGGCCCACACATAAAATACTCGCCAAAATTAAACAGCAAAACGTCTGCGAGCAATTTTTGCACTGCCAAAAAGGGCGCCTCATCATAGCCCCTCACCTTGGTAGCTGGGAATTACTCAATATCTGGCTGGCCGAACAAGGCAATCTATTTAGCCTCTACAAGCCGCAACGCAATGCAAAAGTAGACAATTTTATTTTTCAGTCGCGTAGCCGTAACGGGGCACAACTGGTACCGACGGATGCATCGGGCCTGCGTAGACTTATCAAAGGACTGAAACAGGGTGCGACGGTGATGATCCTACCCGATCAAAAGCCTGGTCGTGATAGCGCCCAAATCGATTCAAATTTTTTCGGCCACGCGGCATCGACCACAACGCTGATCCGAAATATCTGCAAAAGCATTGATTGCGATGTTTTTATTGGCGCAATGTATCGACACGAAACCTCCACCACATTCAGCCTGAGTATAGAATCGCTGGATCACAATGCGCTGGCCGCGTCAGAGCGCGACAGTGCACAGTATCTTAATGATCAAATCGAATTACGAGCGCGCTCGCATCTGGATCAATACCAGTGGGGCTATGAAAGATTTACTCGCGCTGAATACGATACCCTGTAATATGCGAACCGCCAGGGTTGTCTCGAATGACACCGCCAGATGCGTAAAATAAAAATTTAAGGAATGATTTAATGACGACCTATTTGTTCGAACTCTACAACAAAATCATACTACAAAAACCGCTACTCACACTGCTCATCACCGCTGTCATTGTCGGTTTTTTCTTCAGCAATGTTTCGCGTTTTGAGCTAGACGCATCGGCCGACTCACTCATTCTGGAAAATGATGCCTCGCTGAAATACTATCGAAGCATACGCGAGCAATATGGTTCAGACGATTTTTTGGTCGTCACTTATAGCCCGAAATTACCCCTGTTCAGCGCGGAAACCCTGGCCGACATCGGACAACTGAGAGATGAGCTGGCGGCCATCGACTTCGTCGACTCAGTCGTCAGCCTGCTCGATGTGCCACTAGTGAGCAGCCCGCCGATGACCCTC
>CBDUSZ010000221.1:0-5573 GCA_965370015.1 uncultured bacterium
ACGACACAGTGGTATTAACTCAGGAAGATAAGGATAAAATCCAGCAGGTAGCGCTGGAGCAACAAAAACAAAAAGAAGAAGATAAAGAAGACTGATTTACCCCATATATTCTGGCAATAGATCGCGCTGGCTACTGGTAAATACGCCTTAAGTGTTCAGGCGTGAACCTGCATGATGCAGGCTGCCAATGTACTTACATTTAGCGCTGCAAATAAATATATTGTTTTAAAAAATACAACTCTCCCCTGGCCAGCACGGGTGCTAGCGTATCAAAGATATAATTTGGCATAGTTGAAAAACATGATATAGATCGGTCAGGCAGGAATATTACCTACTATTTCGCAAACCGCATCACACAAAGCGTTTAAATCGCCGTCACTTATAATGTATGGAGGCATCAGGTACACGAGTTTCCCAAAAGGCCGGACCCAAACCCCGGCATTTACAAACTGTTCGGTGATCGACTTCATGTCGACTGGTTCATGCAGTTCGATCACCCCAATCGCACCAAGCACCCTGACGTCCTTGACCTGGGGAAAATCTATGCAATATAACAATTGTGCATTGAGTATCTGTTCTATATTTTTAACTCTACCCTGCCACTCCGAGTCCTCGAGTAGCGAAATGCTAGCCAGCGAAACCGCGCAGGCGAGTGGGTTCGCCATGAAGGTAGGTCCATGCATGAATACTCCCGGCTCCCCCTGATCGATAGTCTGGCTGATGTCTGAAGTAGTCAATGTAGCCGCCATACTCATATAACCGCCAGTGAGGGCCTTGCCCAGACACATAATATCGGGAGTAACCGCTGCGTGCTCGCAGGCAAACAATTTACCGGTACGACCAAATCCAGTCGCTATTTCATCTGCGATTAGCAACACTCGATGCTTGTTGCATAATTTCCGTGCCTTAGCCAGGTAATCTGCCGAATAAAATCGCATGCCTCCGGCACCCTGCACTATTGGCTCCAGTATCAGAGCGGCTATCTGCTGATGATGCTCGGCAAGCAATTCTGATAGCGGCTCTATGGCATTTTTCACGCTGGGGATACCAAACCGACAATTGGGTGCATCGACGAAATACTGTTTGGCAAGCGTATCTGAAAACAGCCCATGCATGCCATTGACCGGATCGCAGACCGACATCGCACCAAAGGTATCGCCATGATAACCATTGCTGATAGTGACGAATCGATTTTTACCGGGCAAATTTGAAGCATGCCAGTATTGAATTGCCATCTTCATGGCCACCTCGACCGCCACCGAACCAGAATCTGCGAAAAATACTGAATCGAGCTTATCTGGCGTTATTTCAATCAGTTTCCGGGCGAGAGCAGCAGCCGGCGGGTGGGTCAATCCACCAAACATCACATGCGACATATTTTCCAGCTGATTGTGGATCGCCCTGTTCAAGATAGGGTGATTGTAGCCATGCACTGCACACCACCAGGACGACATACCATCGATTAACTGGCGGCCATCGGCGAGTCGGATTCGCACCCCCTGGGCAGAAATTATTGGATAAACCGGCACATCACCATGCATGGCGCTATAAGGGTGCCAAATATGATGATGATCAAAATCGAGCAGCTCGTTGATTTTTTGTTGTGGTAACATTTTCATAGGATAAATTTTACCGATAATTTCGTCGCTGTATAACCAGTTTTGCTACCAGGTTATTTAATTCTGCTTTTTACTTGTTAATACCGACACTTATACTACCGAAACACTTGCCCTAAAATTGGTTAGTCAATTGATAAATCGAATAAACACAAAATCTTTGCGTGATTATTATGCCTACTCGTAGCGTTAATGAAAACAATGCTGGATCTTTAATCACTTACGAGGACAATTAATTGGCGCAATTTTACCTGAGGTTACTGGGCTCGAGTTCGCCAGCCAGAGCCCTGTATTGCCTTGACGAACAAGTTGGTTCCAATTCGAGCAGCCTGTGTCTCGATTAAGTCACGCCCAGGAAATGTAGTTCCGAGCTCCAGACCTGCCTGAGCGACAATATCGCCTCGATCGAACTTCTGACTCAATAAGTGGAGGGTGACGCCCAATTCTTTTTCATGGTGTCTGATTTGTTCAGCAACCGGGTCTGCACCCCGGTATTTCGGCAAAATAGACGGATGTAAGTTGAGTGCAGCCTTGCCAACGGCACCAACAATTTCAGCACCAAGTAAATAGGGCCAACAGGCAACGATTAAAAAATCAGCTTCGAGTCTTGCAATTTTCCAGGCCTCGGATGTCTGTGAAATTTCTGGCAGGTAGATCATCTGAATCGATAATTGCCTCGCCTGGGTAATAAAACCGTTTTCCCTGGCGCCGGTATCAACTCGCGCCGCAACCATCCCTTCTAACGCCGCTGGTGCAAATTCTGGTAATGCGAGTGCAACCGGTTTTAATTCATGCGCCAGCAATTGCTCAAGCACGGCCATGGAAAACGGCGCCCCAGTTCCAAATAAAATGACACTTTGTCGAACCACGGCGAATTGTCTACCCGTCAGCCGCTATCACCGGGGCCATCATCGCAGGGTTGAGCTGTCATCAGGCCATTGTCTTCCAGTTCATGTCGAAAACCAAAATAACGCATATCTTTGATCCGCAAAGGATATAAAATACCATCCAGATGATCACATTCGTGTTGTACCACACGCGCATGAAAGTCCGATGCCAGCCGTCGTATCGGATTTCCTTTCTGATCAAACCCACTATATTGGATATCGGCGTATCTGGGAACCAGTCCCCGCATCCCCGGCAGACTCAAACAGCCCTCCCATCCCTCTTCGATTTCGTCACTCATCGCCACAATGGTGGGATTAATCAATATGGTTTGCGGGACTGAAGGCGCGTCCGGGTAGCGTGGATTATTTTCATAGCCAAAAATGACCACTCGTAAGTTAACCCCGATCTGTGGTGCCGCGAGCCCGGCACCGTCTTCCGCGGTCATGGTATCCCACATATCATTAATCAGTGCATCTAGTTCCGGGGTATCGAACTTTTCGACCCTGCTCGATTCTTCGAGCAGGCTTTTTTCACCCATTTTTAAAACTGCTTTTGCTGTCATAATAATAACCGTGATAATCGCCCATAGCAGCCAAAGGGCATAGAGCCGGTAGATACTACCTGAATTGATTGTACCTATGTTCGATGTTATAACATTTTTACAGGCAAGATTGCTTACTAAGCCAGAGAATTACGATGACACAAAAGACGCCCCCAATCGAACCAGTCAGTGGCACTGTTATGCCACGTTACGCTGGCCCTTCGACTTTCTGCCGCTTACCCGAATTACGAGACGTCCCCTACTGTGACGTGGCTATTCTAGGTATCCCTTTTGACTCGGGTACCAGCTATCGACCCGGAGCCAGATTTGGTCCGCAGGCAATTCGCCAGGCGTCGCGTAACCTGCGCACCAATTTTCACCCAGACTACGACACCGAACCATTCAAGACATTACAGGTTGCCGATGCTGGTGATGTAGGTTGCAATCCATTCAACATAGAAGAAGCTATCGACCAGATCGAAACAGATGCCACCGAACTTTTTAAACGGGCGAAGTCTATTGTCAGCCTCGGTGGTGATCACACCATAGCCGTGCCGCTGTTACGGGCAGTAAATAAACAGGTCGGCCCGGTCGCACTGGTACATTTCGACGCCCACCTCGATACCTGGGATACCTATTTCGGAGCGCCGTATACCCACGGTACACCATTTCGACGCGCTGCTGAGGAAGGACTGTTTAACGACGACGCATCGATCCATGTCGGAATTCGAGGGCCGCTTTACAGTCGCGAAGATCTTGCCAACGACGCCGAACTAGGTTTCAAGGTAATACATTGTGACGAGTTGCAAAGCCATGGTGTTGAACATGTTGTGAGACGGATTCGCGAGCGTGTGGCAGATAATCCACTCTACCTGTCGATCGATATCGATGTGCTCGACCCGGCGCACGCGCCAGGTACTGGTACGCCAGAAATTGCCGGTATGACTAGCCGCGAGCTAGTTAATATTATTCGCGGTTTAAAGGGACTCAATTTGATTGCTGCAGATATTGTCGAGGTCGCACCCGCTTACGATCACGCTGAAATTACCTCGCTGGCAGCAGCCACAATTGCATTTGAAATGATCAATTTGCTAGCCTTCAATAAAAATGCCTGACCCGGGCTGATCGTTCGAGTCAAATCAGCTCAGGGGTTGAACCGACCCCGGGTTGAAAACAGGCAATATAACTCTCCATTTTTCAGGAAATAACAATCCTATGCCTTTATCTGCACCAACTGAACGAAAATTAACTCATACCCGGGTGGTTACCTGTCGGGGTTTTGAACGGCAAGACAAGTTATGGGATATAGAAGGTCGAATTGTTGATACCAAGCCCTACACTTTTTCCAACAAAGACCGGGGTGGGGAGATTAAGGCCAATGAACCACTGCACGATATGTCTATCCGCTTGACTATTGATAGCAATCTTAAGGTACACGATGCTGAAGCAGTGATAGACGACTCCCCTTATAATTACTGCAAATGCGTAACACCCATCGTCAAGCAGCTAATCGGCCTGCGCATAGCCCCCGGCTGGACGCTCAGGTCAAAAGCCGCGATGGGGAGTAACCGTGGTTGTACCCATCTTACCGAGTTATTGGGTCCTATGGCCACCACCGCGATACAAACACTATTTAGTATTAAGCCGAAACAGGATGCTAACGAAAATATGGCGGAGGAAAAAACATCATCACCTTTTATCAATAGCTGTCATTCCCTGTCGGCTAATAGCCCGGTGGTTAAAGAGCACTGGCCTGACAGGTACAAATCTGACAATCCACGCGAACCGGAAATTTAAGCATTGACAGAAAGATGCAGCTAAAGCATCGAACCCGGAATTTGAAACGATTTCAATAACGATCTAAATGTAAGGAATTTCCTACAAGTATTGTTGCCGCGCACTATATAGGGCAGCTGGACTATCAGGCATTATATTACGACCTTATTATTAGTGACGAAATATGAATCCGGTATTAGCTTTAGATGAACCCGACACCACCCTGCGACTGTTAAACAAGCTAGACCTGGCCATTGATGAAGCCAGACTGGTGCGCTTAATTATGGACATGAATAGTCAGGCAGGAAACATTGAGTCAGTAATCGGGCCATCCACACGAACCCGGCGTTTACGAGATGAAGTAAAGAGCCTGGAAAGCCAGCTAAGCTGTATTAGAAAACAGAAATCTCTAGTCAATGATGAACCGTCTGACTTTTAGTAGATGTTATCGTCGAACATGGGTGTGGATTTGCCACTGAGCTGAATTCCCGGGAGATTACCTAAACCTGGCAATTTGCGGACTCAGTCATGGTAATAAAACTCACATCTCTTGCAGTATTGGCTCTCTTGTTAGTTTGCTCTCCAGTCATTTTTGCCCAGGAAGCAACCGAGGAAGCACTGTCCCCGAAAACCGGCGATCAAGATACGACATATCCTTCTATAATCAACGGTCAGATATGACTGGTTAAACCAATATATTTTCGAGTCAATCTCGTCTGTTCAAGACTTCGCCACGCGTTGGCTATGGACAT
>CBDUSZ010000222.1:0-5557 GCA_965370015.1 uncultured bacterium
TATGCAGCGGCTGCACCTTAAGTTACGACGGATTTACTTATTTGCCATAAAAAAAGAAAGAAGACTAATTATTGATTGTCCATACAGCACAATTTTTGCTTTTTGCCGATTTTTATCCTGAACTTGTGACTCGCTCGCACTAAAATTATTTTTCCAGGTTAAGGTGCCTGTTTTTGTAATACGTCTTAGTTACTCACTAATATCAACGGGACACCTGGTGTAAACTCAGATCGAACTAATTCGCAGTTCCCACTAGAATGCAGGGCTCGGGGAATACCCCCCGGTCAAAAAATATTGATGGATAAATATGTTACCCGATCTTTTTAAGCCCTCCTGGAAAAGCCGCTCAGTTGAGAAACGCCGGAGAGCTATTACTGAAATGGATAGCGTCAGCGAAGAGCAACAGAAGATATTATTTCAACTGGCCAGGGATGATGAGGATTCTTCCATTCGTATCGCGGCGATCCGCCAGTTAACCTCTGCCGCTGCACTGCATGAGCTGTCGATAAAATTTTCCGATAGCGCTGTTCGTACGGAAGCTGAGAAAAGGGTAAACGAATTAATGGGCGCGAACCATGCGCTTGACGATGCGCAATATCGCGATTTGCTAGAGCATTATCCAGAATTGCAATTGCGCATTGCCGCCCAGGCCGATTCGACTTCGGTTCGAACGGAAACCATTCAGGTCTTGTCCAGCAGGCAACTGCTTGAAGTTCTTGGCGCAACCGATTATACGGACTCCCGACAACTGATTGCTGAAAAACTTTCGAATATCGAAGATCTCGAGTCTGCGCGCAAGATCATGCGTGGCAAAGACAAGAATGCCGAGCGTATCATTAAAACCAAAATAGATGCTTTCAGAAGTTATGAGCGACAGCAGGCCGAAAATTTAGCGCGGCTGGAAAAGCTGATTGAAGAAGTTGAGTATCTCGCCAGTCATGACTGGTTACCGGAGTTCAAGGCACGCTGTCGGGCTCACCGGCAGCAGTGGGACAGCCTGGAGTTTGATATCGACGATGACACCAGGCAACGTTACCAGGTGGCTCGCGAGACCGTCGATACGCACTATGAACAACAGCGGATTACTGAGCAAACCCGGCAGTCTCAACAACAGCTGGTTAGCGAGCTTGAAGCCCTGCTCCAGATCACAGCCAGGAGGGATCTCGCTGGTTCACTCGAAACACTGTCAGACTCGCAGGCACAGCAACAGGCATTCAGCTCAGGCTGGCAGGCTTTAGCCGATATTACCCCGCCAGACAGGCTTATTCTCAACCAGTACGACAAAATGCTCGGCGCACTGCATTCTGCCTCTCAATTGGTGGCTAAGGCCGCCGATCTGGTTCAGGATGCAGTGGAGGGTTCCAGCCAGATCGGGGACAGCGGCAGACTGTCCAGAAATAGCCGGCAATTGGAGGCCGCTTTAAAAAGTCTTAAATGGCCTGCTGACTTTGATGAACTGCAGGTTGCAACTGAGTTACAGCAGCAGGTGGTGGACTGGCGTAGAGCACAGAAGGCTTCTGCGGAAGCGCAGGAACAGAAACTAGCTAAGGCACATAAAAAAATTAGTTCCATCTCTCGTTTTTCGCGCACAGGAAAACTGGCGAGAGCCAAACAGATTGCAGAAAAAGTGGAAAAAGCGTTCAGTCAGTTTGACGGTAAAGAACTCTTAGCCCTTCAGGAGCGCTTCGAAGAAGCCCGCAAAACACTGGGTGATATGGGTGACTGGAAGAATTTTGCGACTGAACCCAAGTACATCGAACTGTGTGATGCGATGGAATTGCTTGCCACCTCCAAACACCACCCCGACAAACGCTCCAGCGAGATGAAGGCGCTTCAGCAACAATGGAAGGCGCTTGGCCACTCGGATATATCCGACCAGTACTGGCCCCGCTTTAAACTCGCCGCCGAAAAAGTTTACCAGCCCTGCGCTGAATTTTTTGATCAGCGCCACAAGATTCGAAAAGCTAATCTCGAACAGCGACAGCAGTACGTTGAACAAATGCGTGAACTATTGGAAACAACTGACTGGGACAACAACCCTGATTTTAAAAAAGCACAATCGAGTTTGCGCAGCATTAGTGATAGCTTCACCAGTATAAAAGAGGTTGAACGCAACGCGGGGCGAAAACAATGGAAGCAATTATCAAAATTTAAGGACGCTGTGACGGCGAAACTGGATGCGGCTTATGAAGCAAATATTGCGTTGAAACAGGAACTGATCAGACAAACTGAAGCACTCGCCGAAGCCAGCGCCGAAGTTGAAAACCTTGTCACCCTGAAAACCCTGCAAACCAGATGGAAGCAGATCGGTATCACAAGGCGAAATCAGGATCAAAAAGCCTGGACTGCTTTCAAAAAACAGGGCGATATTGTTTATAACAAGGTACAGGCGCTGCGCCAGGGCAAAAGAGATGAAACGGATCAACAGCTGAATGCCTACAGGGAAATAATTAAAGATATTCAAAAATTGGCAAGGACCGCGAGTAACCTTGCTGAGGCGGATCAGCAGTTTTCGGTATTGCAGGCTAACTATGCCGCTCTGCCTGATTTACCCTGGCAACTCCCTGAAAAGATGTCAGAAGGGATTCAACGTGATTATCGCAATGCCTGTGATCAGTATGACAACAGTCATTCGCGGATTATTAAAAACAGGCACAACCGACAAATCGATGCACTGCGAGCGAAGGCTAATATTTGCGCGCAACAGGAGGCGCTGGGGGCTTCGTCCTCGGCCCAGCAACTGCAGGAATTATCGCTACAATGGGATTCGATTGAGTTGCAGGACGTGGAATTAAAGCGCCGTATCGAGGCGCGTCGGAAGACGGCTCAGTCCGCCATAGATCGGGCTGCGATCGCAGCAGAACGCCGCATGCTATGTATTCAACTGGAAATCGCGATGGACGTGGAAAGCCCGGCTGAAGACAAGGCTTTACGCAGGCAATATCAACTGGAACAGATGAGTAAATCGGGACTGGGTCAGCAACCCGTTAATAATGAAGAACTGTTAGAAACTATGGAACTGGACTGGTTGTGTATGCCAGGCGCGGAAGCGGAGCAACAAAAAGCATTGGATGAACGTTTCCAGCTAGCACTTCGATCAGCGTAAATCGCGCAGCTTTCGGCGATAGGGTTAAGCATCATCGTTTCCTCTTCAGGTTAACGATGAATCAAAAATGTTTTTAGGCAATCAACCTATTCTGTCCGACCTGGGCTAACGGGGGACATCAGTCCTCTGCTCTACCGACTGAGCTACCTGGGCATTGGGTTGGAAGCGCGTATTAAATAGACGAGGGCGCACTGAGCCAGGTCTGAATGGGGGATTGGCTGGAAATTGTGACGAATGCTGATCCTGCTGTTCTAACAGCATGCGTACAGCAGGTTCTGGGAACTCCCAGAAATATCTACCTGTCTTTTTCATTGGCCTATCCTCTCTAGAAATAGACCCTCCGACAAACCCGGGGCGATTCACTCCATTAATCGTTAGTGGTAAAACGGCCGACGACGCTCCTATTCAAATACAGCTGGGTTAACTCGTCTCTTGAGGGCAAAAACCAGTCTGCGTAGACAGTGCCATCATCTCTTTGAAACTCCATGAAGATGGATGTGCCTCTATCTGAAACCGTTCGAGTACCGCTACTTGATAACAATTACGCCGGTCATCCCGAAGTCGGCGTGGGTCGTTACCTCGGTTTGCCCAGGAATTGCATGACCAAATTGACTTTCCTTGATGTGACAATGCAAGTCGGTGATGGTGCCTCTGGTAATTGGAACGAGCCACCACTCCACGGTCCCCCCGGGCAGAACTTCGATTTCTCGAATATCACCCTTTATTTCGGCAATGGCCCTGGCGTCAGGTCCAACGTCATTCATGACCTGGACCTTTCGCGTATAAACTGATTTTGAGAAGACGTATGAACTGAAATAGTGCTTGCTTCTGCTGGGATTGTGAATGACGAACTTATAAAGTTTACCGGTTTCGAAGGTCAGCCTTTCGGGATAAAATCTACGGGTCACCCTATCTTTTTTACCCAGGTCCACGCGGATCTGAATAGGCTCTTGCTCGGAATGCTCGCCTCGTGCTACCGCCACCATTATCCTGGATCGGTAAAGCTCAACCGGTGAAAGTTGTTCACCAACCACGTAGTCGCGATTGTTCACGGCTCTGTCCCGCAACTCGCCAGGGGGTAGCGCCGACGCGGCCCGGTCGAACCACATGTGGGACCGAACCAAATCGCGTGGCACACCCTGTCCCGTGGCATAGAAGGAACCAAGGCTGGCCTGGGCGATGCGGTTTCCCTGTTTCGCTGCTTTAGAGTACCACTTCGCCGCCTTGGCATAGTCCTGCGCCACACCCTGACCCCTGGCATACATCACGCCCAAACCGGCCTGGCTATCCGCATGGCCAGTTTCAGCAAGCGCAAGAAATTCGCGAAACGCGGTTGCGTAATCCCCCTGCTTGTGCGCGTTTAACCCGTTTTGAAAATCTGCTATGGCGAAGGTCCCGAAACCAAAGACCAGGACAGGAGCAACAATCATCCATTTGATAGTGTCCCAACCATACACTTTAATCAACATTCCCCGGATAACAGCTAGATTCGTGAAAATTATACCTGCCCCTCTATTAATTCGTCTGTTTTGAAATCATTGAAGGTTTAGCCTGGCGGTGCAGGCCGATTTATGATCAAAATCAGGATAAAAGTCGTAGTTGCACTTATTACTTCACTATTTAAATCACGAAAAACAATCGTGGTTGGAAATCTTACCCTGTACCAACAGCATGGCTACTCTACAACCACCAAAACTATCGATTTGGGATATATTGCTAGGAATAATTTTAACTAGATAATGGAGGAAATGGAAGTGAGAAAGGGGCCGACCATTAGCCGACCCTGATCAATAGCGCCATAACGCGTTGAATTGCATCCAATATTGATCCAAATGTGGGCGTAATTTGCATTATGCTTTGATCCACCTAATTTGATTGGAACGTCAGTCTAGTAGTGGCTTTAGCGAATTGTTGTGGGTCAACATTCGATGCAACTTAACACGCTAAAGACGTAAAGAAGTGCTTGACACATTTTAATTTGGGAATATAATCCCAATTAATAATCATATAAACCCATGCTGTTTGAATCAATGAGCCCAGGAGGGTCCGAAATGAGTAAGAAAATAGAAATTATCGAAACTAGTGAAGAAAATGTTGATCTCAGCCGGCGCAAGGCCTTGTCTCGTCTCGGTTTAGTTGCCACAGCTGCTTATGCAGTACCGGTGTTAATGACCCTGAGCCAATCTGCTAATGCCAAGGGCGGTAGCGGTGGTGGTAGCGGTGGTGGTAGCGGTGGTGGTAGCGGTGGTGGCGGTGGCAGTGGTGGTGGTAGCGGCGGTTCGAGTGGTAGCGATCACGACCATTCAGGAAGTGGAAGTAGCGGTAGTAGCGGCAGCAGTGGAAGTAGTGGAGCCAGCAGTGGAAGCAATGGAACCTCCGGGACTGCTGGAACCGCGGGAACTGGCGGAACTGGCGGAACTGGCGGAACTGGCGGAACTGGCGGAACTGGCG
>CBDUSZ010000223.1:0-5506 GCA_965370015.1 uncultured bacterium
AGAATCGGGTCGGTAGGATGTTTGTAGGGCCGAATTTATTCGGCCAAAAATTGATCCGGCGTTAACCGGATCAACCTGTTGCCAATATCGATAACGGGGTTAGTTAATAACTGGCTTCTTCGCTCTCGTAGATTAAGCCTTTCGATTTGGCCTGTTTCTTCACCGCTCCAAATATTTTTTCATCCAGTGACTCGCGCGCACCACCTAGTGCAGTGATTTCCTGCCTGATGTAATCGCTACGTGAAGCGGACAGTTTTTCTATTTCGCTTTTAATTTCAGCTCGACGCCTGGCCTGGTTGTCAATAACTTCCATTTGCTGTTCCGGTGCCAGCGCCTGCAGACTCGCCGGCATGTCGGCCTTGTCGATATCATCAAGTTCGACTCTACCGCTGGAGATGGCATCTACCAGTTCACCCTCACCGAGGAAATTAGACTTACCGCTGGCGGTGGCGTTATAGGTGGCACGTCTTGCCAGTGCTGCTTCTGACAACTCGTCGTGCAGTTTACTGGTAGCTTTATTTTTTCTCTTCTGAACCTCCTTTGTTTCCTCATCACCGTAATAAAGGCGAGTTTCTTCGAGGCTGGCGGCCAGTTCGGATAGCTTCTTGTCGAAAGGTGTCGCCACGGCCACCGCATTGCCAGAATTTTCGACCTGGAAATACTCGCCGTCACCGAGTCGAGCGATGGTTTGCCAAACCGGCGCAGTCGAGTGATTTTGGCCGCTTTGGATGGTATTTACGATAATACCCATTTGTTTTGCGCGAGCCAGCGTCAGCGGGAATTTGACATCGTTGTTGTAATCCATGTGGGGCGGGGCATCACCGATCAGAAATACGACCTTATAAACGCGTTCGTCGTCGCTCCAGGAAATGCGGTTTACCGCGTCATACAACGCCTGATTAACGCTTTCCGGACCATCGCCACCCCCCTGTGCTTTAAAGTCCATTAGCCTGGCGTACATCGAATCAAGATCCTGCGACAGATCAATTACTTTTGTTACATAAGCATCGCCACGGTCGCGAAATGCGACCAGCCCCATCTTGATATCAGGCGCCTGTTCGGCGGAAGCCATGGTGGTCGCAATAGACCAGATTTTTTCCTTCGCTGCCTGGATCAGTCCGCTCATACTGCTGGTAGTATCGAGAATGAATACTACTTCAATTTGATGGTTTTGGACCTGGAGGGTCTGGGTGTCGGCAGGGGTTATTACTTGCGCCTGTTGCATGGTAGGGTATACGGCGATGCCGATTGCAGTGGTGGCGAATAAAGCCAGGGCGATAATATTGGTTTTCATCATTATTTCCTCAATTTAGTGAGTAGAAAGTTTGCGAACCGCATCCAGCGCTACGCGATGGGCGGATTGGAATCGGTCGGCTTCGGGTGGGTCGAAACAGCTCGTATTGTCACGCTCCGTGGCAAAGCCAGGGATCAGGACAAATAGAGACTGGGTTAAAAAGAAGCACCAGATAGCTGTCATCACACTGCCGGTTTGCAATATCGCCCAGGTGGCGGCCAGCAGCGCAAAAGCAACCAGTCCGAGGTCGAGCAGGGATGGTAATATAGAGGCATGAAAATATAGCGAACGAACCATCCACAGCAACCCGACCTGAACCAGCAGGAAGCCAGCCAGCGAGATATCGAGCAGGGCGCAGGTCAGGGTAACTATCAACCAGAGTGCAACCATGACGACGCGTCCGGTGCGTTCGTTGCTGCGTTTTAACAGGTAGATCAGGTAACCCAGGCCGAGCATCGAAAGCAGCACCAGCGCGCTGGCATTTTCGCTTAACACGGTGGGCAGTAGTGTTGCGAGCATTCCACCACCGAGGCTGGCGCCGATTGCCAGCATAATGCCTTCGAGTAGACCGGGCGCTTTCACGATGCGCTCCTGGTTTGCTTTTCGCGTAACAATGCGATTTCGATATCCTCGGCACGAATACCAGTAGCGACACCTTCCAAATGGTGAGGTAAAGGCTGACTGTCGTTATCAGTGACCAGCAACTCCAGTTTTTGCGCCATGTTTTCGAGTTGCTGGCGATATTCATCGATACTCGCCGTCAGCTTTCTGGTTGAAGATTGAATCGTGGTTATCTGCTTTTCGGTCGATTGCAGTTGATGGTTTGTTTCGAGTTTGCGCCTGACCAGATCTCGAGCCAAATCTTCTTTTTTGGCGGCAAAACAGATATCCAGCTCCTCGTCGAAAGCGACGATATTGCTTTTGCAATCGGTTGCCAGGGTTAAAAGTTGCTCAGCCTCGTGCTGCAATAATGCCCGCCGCTGCTCGGTTTGCTGAAGCTCGAAGCGCATTTCCCGAATCGCCTGTTTGAGCTGAATATCCGGCTCTTCGATGCGATCCAGTACAGCGTGAAAGTCCGCCTGAAAGAGACGGGATAAACGCGTAATTAGTGCCATGTTGGTAATCTCCGAGAGTTGTTTGAACACGGCTAAATTCTAGTCAATAGTCGATTCAAGCTGTAGGCAGTGTTTGGTAAAACCTGCACTGGAGGATTTACAAATAATTTACAAAGGCCTGGTCAATGAATGTTAGTCTTTGGCAAACATGCTTGTAGACCATGGATAAATATGACGCATAAGGCCCGAATCCTGATAGTCGAAGACGAAACCGCGATCCGCACCGGTCTGGTCGACGTGTTCGTCTACCACGGCTACGAGGTCGATTATGCCGAGGATGGTGAAGCGGGTCTGAGCAAGGCGCTGAGCGGGTTGTTCGATTTGATCCTGCTGGACGTGATGTTGCCCGGGATTGATGGATTTGAAATATGCAATCGAATACGTATCCAGGACCCCCGGCAGGCGGTGATCATGTTGACCGCGAAAACCAGCGACGAAGACATTATCGAGGGCCTGACGCTGGGAGCCGACGATTATGTGTCAAAACCGTTTTCGGTGACGCAACTACTGTTGCGGGTACAGGCAGTGTTGCGCCGCTCCGGAATCGGCGATATCAGCGGGCGAGAAATTGAATTACAAAATGGCCTGTGCGTGGATACTGAAAATTTATCGGCAGATGGTGGGGTGGTATTTACACGCCGCGAAATGGATGTGTTGCAGTATCTTTATAGTCAGCTCGGCAGGCCGGTAGCTCGCGAGGAATTGCTTATAAAAGTCTGGGGTTATGCCAGCCATATGGAAATTGAAACCCGCACCGTCGATATCCACATTGCCAAATTACGTCGTAAAATCGAACTTGACCCATCCAGCCCCGAATGTATTGTCACCGTGCGTGGTGCCGGATATCGGTTGATGACCGCAAACGATGGCGAAGCTGGAAAATGAATACGCGCCGCCTGAAAGCCCTGTTGTTACTGTTATTTGTCGCGCTTGCGATACCCACAGGCGTTTTGGTGTTCCAGGCTTACGGGCAACTGAAGTGGGAGGCGTTTCATCAGCACCAGCAGTTAGCGCGGGAATTCACATTACGCATCGACAGGCAATTTAAACAGTTGATACAGCGCGAAGAAAATCGTTCATTTACTGATTACGCCTTCCTCAATGTGGCTGGTAGCGACGATTCCAACTTTTTGCAGCGCTCTCCGCTATCCGGGTTTCCGTTAGATTCACAGGTTCCCGGGATACTGGGCTATTTTCAGGTCGATGCCAGGGGTGCGCTGGCAACACCGACGGTACCACAATCAGATGCCTCCAGGTATGGCATTGCCGCGCAAGAGTTACGCCAGCGAGTGGCTCTGGAAAGCCAGATTGAAGAAATATTGAGCCAGAATCGTCTGGTTAAAAAATCCGATCAGGGTCGCGAGCGGGATGAATCGATGCAGGAGTTGTCGCAACGGCCGCAAGACGTACCGGCTGTTGCAGTAGTCGAGGCCATCGCTGAAGAGATGGCGGTTGCGAGTATGCCAGCATTTGCACCCTCCAAGAGTATGGACGCCAGCGTGCAGGGACAACTCGTGTTTGACCAGCTAAAAATCCGAAAAAATGCACCTCTGCAACTGGAGTCGGCAGCAGGTCTTGGCCGCGTAGACGATTTGAAGCTGGAGGACCGTTATGAGGTGGCGTCCGCTCTGCGACTGGACAGGCAGAACGAAGCGAAGAAACAAAAGCTCGGTAAGCAGGCCCGCAGGGAAACTGCGGTTTTGCCGGAAACGCTGCCAGGGTCAAGATATAGCAGCGATGTCGATTCTGTGGCAGCGGTTGATGATGAGACAGAAGCGACTGGGCTGATGCAAAAACAACAGGCTATACGCATTCGCACCTTTGAGACCGAGATCGAGCCAATGGAATTCAGTCTGCTTGATAGCGGTCATTTTGTCTTGTTTCGTCGCGTTTGGCGGGATGGAGAACGTTATATACAGGGTTTGTTGATCGAGCCTCAGCTATTACTGGATGGGTTCATCGCATCTGCATTTGACGAATCCGTGTTGTCGTCGATGAGTGACCTGGTGATTGCCTACCAGGAGAATGTTATTGCAATATATGATGCGGATTATGCCAGTGAATATTTGCCGACGAAGCAAAACAAGGATAGTGAATTGCTCTATGAGACCCGACTGATCGCACCATTTAGCGACCTCGAATTAATTTTCAGCCTGGCCAGGTTGCCGGTGGGTGCCGGAAGCCAGATTATCATCTGGACTGCTTTGATACTCGGGCTGGTGTTAGTTGGCGGGTTCTTGTTGCTTTATCGACTGGGTGCAGGTGCGATTGCACTGGGCCATCAGCAACAAGATTTCGTTTCTGCGGTAAGCCATGAGCTAAAAACACCATTAACTTCGATTCGTATGTATGGCGAAATGCTGCGTGAAGGCTGGGCTGACGAGGCGCGTAAAAAGTCCTATTACGATTTTATCTGCAACGAAAGCGAACGCCTGTCACGCCTGATCAACAATGTTTTGCATCTCGCGCGGATGACTCGAAACGAGCACAAACCCAGCCTGGAAGATACAAACCTCGACACCCTGTTAAACGACCTGCGTCCAAAACTGGAATCGCAGTTGGAAAACGCTGGATTTAGACTCGAACTGAATTGTAGTGAGCCATCCCTGGCATCAAAACTACACATCGATAGCGACTGGCTTACTCAAATCCTGATTAATCTGGTCGACAACGCAATAAAATTTTCCGCCAATGCCGAAGATAAAATCGTGCAGATCACAATCCGCTTGCTACAGGACAAGTCGATGCAGATATGCGTTCGCGATTTTGGCCACGGTGTTGCTAAGGACCAGATGAAGAAAATTTTCAAATTGTTTTATCGAAGCGAAAATGAGCTCACCCGCGAAACCGTCGGCACAGGAATTGGCCTGGCGCTGGTTCACCAGTTGGTGAGCGGCATGGGGGGCGAGGTGGATGTGGTTAATTGTGAGCCGGGGGTGGAGTTTCGGTTGAGGTTTCCGGTAGTGGGTTGAATTTGTTAGAGTTGTAGTCTCTTTCTAAACAGTGTTTCGCACACCAAGGCTTTTGTTACTCCGTAGTTATTTATGAGTAAGTGCGCGAGTCACTTTTCTCTCCAGCAAGAAAAGTAACCAAAAGT
>CBDUSZ010000224.1:0-5496 GCA_965370015.1 uncultured bacterium
TCGACGAATAGTAAACGGTGAAGCTCGGCAATTTCGGCATCAGCCCGACGCGCTTCCTTTTCTTTCCCCTCATAGGCCAGGCGACACATAGCCGCCATCTTTGCCGGTACGACGTTGGCGGTAACCGAAATCGCACCATGGCCACCATTCAGTATAAAATCGCAGGTTGTAGAATCGTCGCCGGTCAACAGGGCAAAATCGTCACTCACCAGTTTTTTTATCTCCGCGAGTCGTTCCATGCTTCCAGTCGCCTCCTTAATGCCAACTATGTTGCGGACTTTTGCGAGCTCTGCAACTGTCTGTGCCTGCATATCACAGGCAGTACGTCCCGGTACATTATATAAAATTTGCGGAATATCGACCGCTTCAGCTATAGCCTGATGGTGCAATATCAAGCCTGTTTGCGTGGGTTTATTATAATAAGGGGTCACCAAAAGGCTGGCTTCTGCCCTTACCTTCTTCGCGCATTGTGTTAATTCAATTGCCTCAGCGGTTGAATTGGCACCTGTCCCGGCTATCATCGGCAACCGTTGATTAATTATTTCGTAGCTTCGACCCAGTAAAGCACAGTGTTCTTCGGGATTCAGCGTTGCCGACTCACCGGTAGTACCAGCAATTACCAATGCGTTGGTGCCCTCTTTAACGTGGAAATCGATTAACGCTTCCAGCTGTGTGTAATCGACAGAACCATCGCCGCACATCGGCGTTACCAACGCCACTAGACTACCTTTGAACATTCCGCACCTCTGCCCTGCTTAAATATAAATGAGTCGCGTATGTTATAAAGACTGATATCAATGTACAAGCGATTGTATTCGCATAACAGGTAATCAAATTTTTGCATACTCCGCGCGCTAAGGCTGTTGATAATTGATCCAGTCTATTTTTTCGCCGCAATCGGCTGCAACAACCGACTAATTTCTGCTTTCCTTCACTACGAGCGGTGAAGTTCGACAAACTCCCTGGTTTATTTTGCAGCTTTACTACTGATTTCGAGCAATTTTACTCGGGACTCGTTTTATGAGAAGGCCAGGCTTTTATAATTGCCTGTATCAATGTCGCTAGCGGAATTGCAAAAAATACACCCCAGATACCCCACAGGCTACCAAAAAACACTACCGCAACTATGATTGCGATCGGGTGCAAATTGACCACTTCGGAAAAAAGCAACGGCACCAGCAAGTTACCGTCAAAAAATTGAATGAAAGCATAAGCTATCATCAGATAGCCAAATTCGGAAGTCACTCCCCACTGAGAAAAAGCGATCAGTGCTACTGGAATAGTCACTACCGTGGCACCGACATAGGGCACTATCACAGAAATCCCAACTAGTAAACTAAGCAGCATGGCGTAATTCAGACCCATTAACGCGAATACTACGTAACTCAGCAACCAGATGACGTTAATTTCGATAAACTTGCCGCGCACATAGCTGGCAATTTTCACATCCAGTTCCCTCCATACTTCACGTACCAGCCTGCGCTCATCGGGCAGGAAGCCACCTAACCAGTCGAGGATTAATTCCTTATCCTTGAGAAAGAAAAATACCATCAAAGGCAGCAGTATCAAATATACAAAAAAAGTAATCACTCCTACTAACGAGGCTAACGAAAGACTCACTACGCGCTGTCCCAACGAGGTGACTTCGGTACGTACAAAGTTGAGCATATCCGCAACCTGTTGAGTCGATACATAGTCTGGATACTGCTGTGGTAATTGTGACAATAGCTGCTGGCCTTTACTAAACATCGATGGCATCTCACGAATCAAATCGCTGACCTGCCTTGATAGTAGTGGCAACAATACGAATATCGTCAGCAGTATCGCAGCAAGCATCAGAGCCGTGGCAAAACTCGCCCCAATCGTTCGATTCAGGCTAATCTGGTTCATCCTGACTACCAGACCTTCGAACAGATACGCAATAATGATACTGATGAGAATGGGCATAAGATACGCATTCATCACCAAAATCAACAAAAATCCGGAAATTAAAATAAAAGCAAAAATCACCGTTTGAGGATCGGTAAAATAGCGTTGGTACCATTGTTTTAGGACATTGATCATTGATTAAGATAGTTTTTGTATTTTGCCTCGAACAGGGATTGTAGCTCATTAATCACCGTTGAAGCTTCTCGCCCGTGTAAAATGTGTTGCCCCATCAGCGATGAGGTTTCATCCAGTAAACCGTCAGTATCGAGCATGTAGTAGGTTTTCTTCAATCTATTAATCGCCGCAATGACGCTTTCCGACTCGGGCCTGGCAATAGCTGCTGGCTTCAGACCCGTTTCAACCGGTATTTGAATTTTATATCGCTGTACTAAAAATGTCGCGTAATCTACGACTGCTCGCTGATGTTCATCACCGAGTTGAGATATCAATAGCTTAAGTTCTTGACTTCGATTCTTCAATTTAACGCTAAGATATGGTGTGACTAAGTGATCGTATCAGATTACTTTTTGCGATCGCAATATGCATGCGCAAACTCAAGCAATTCCTCCATGATCCTGACACGAAATTTCTGTCGTTGGCGAACAAATGAAAAGGGGCGACTCAGTGGTGGGTCCAGTTGTAACTCAGCCAGCGTATTCAGCTTTAACTCTTTTTCGATCGTAGAACGCGACAAAATCGAAATACCCATACCCGCTTCCACCGCTCCTTTCAAAGCCTCTGGGCTGCCAAGTTCAAGACTATAATTCATTTCGGCCGGATTAACATTTTCATCAATCAGGTATTGCATGATAACTTCGCGAGTGCCAGATCCTTCCTCGCGGGTCACGAAAGCGTAGTCCTTTAGTTCTGCCGGTTTGACTTTGCCGCCTCTTTTTACCAATTCGTGGCCGGGGGCCGCCACTACGACGAGATGATCATCACGACACACTTCAACAATCAAATTTTTGTTTGATACTGGCGCTTCCACCACACCGAGGTCAATCACATTGTGTTCGACCATTGATACGATGCCCTCTGAATTCGATACCTTGAGGCGTAAATTAATTTCCGGATAACGGTTTTTAAATTCACCGAGTAAGGCTGGTAACATGTATTCTGCAATCGTAGTACTCGCGCCAATCGTCAAAGCCCCTCTGATTTCTCCGGTCAAATCACGGACTGAATTCTCCATTTCCGTATAAAGATCGAAAATACGTTCGGCAAATTCTGAGACTTTTTCACCCGTGGGTGTGAGGCTAACTTTATTGTGAGTACGATCGAATAATCGTGTATTGAAAGCCTCTTCCAGCTGCCTGACCTGGAAAGTGACCGCCGGTTGGGTCATATGTAAGGCTTCTGCAGCCCTGGTAAAACTCAGAAGTTTGGCAACAGTATGAAAAACTTTTAGACGCCGATCACTCATCGACCTGGCCAACCATGCATTAAATAGAGGAGTAATTATATGTTATTTTTATGGCATTCGATAGAGTTTATTAATGCACTCATCACTTACTAGTAATACCACTCCCCGCAAAAAATATCCCACATAAAAAAATGAAAACTAGTTTATAATAATATCTAATGACAGTTTTCAGTTTCACTCGTAAACTATTAGAAACATAGATAAAAGGGAAGGCCATGAGGAATATAATTTGCCTGTTTATGCTGACGTCCAACACACTTTACGCGGGAGAAATCCTTAAGTGGGTCGATGAGGACGGCAATATAAATTACGGAGATTCACCACCACTTACCGTCGAAACCGAACGAATAAAGGTATTATCAGCACCGAGTAATCCAGGCAGGGCTCTGCCACGACTGTCTAGTCAGGGTTCGCAGAACACAAACAATGCGCCAGGTGGCGATCAGGAAATACCCAGACTTCCAGATGACCAGGCAAACATTGCCTGTAAGGAAGCGACTGATGATTTGCTTGTGATCAAGCGCAGTAGCCGTATAAGATTAAAATCTGCCGATGGAACTACGCGCTATATGACTAGCGAAGAAATCAATACGCGTCGAGAAAATGCCGAGAAAGCTGTCGCGCTCCATTGCCGGTAATTATTTCATAGATAAATAGCAACCCCATCGAACGGTATAAACTCCGAACTAAATTAGATTTTTTTAATAAATAGACCAGTACTCCTTTATAATATCCGCATAATTTCTAGCCAGCTGCCCGATTTGTGACAGCTGAATACAATACAACCCTCAGACTCCATTTTGACAAAATTATGAAAGCATCCAGCTTCCACCTGGTAACTCTAAAAGAAACCCCTGTAGACGCCGAAGTCGTTAGCCATCAATTAATGCTGAGAGCCGGATTAATCCGCAGGCTAGCGTCTGGAATTTATAGCTGGATGCCACTCGGGTTACGCGTATTGCGCAAAGTAGAAAATATCGTTCGCGAGGAAATGAATAAGGCTGGTGCGCTTGAAGTATTACTACCAGCGATCCAACCCGCTGAACTTTGGCAGGAATCGGGGCGTTGGGATCAATTTGGACCCGAACTACTTCGCCTCAAAGACCGTCACCAAAAGGATTACTGTATAGGCCCTACCCACGAAGAAGTAATCGCCGATATTTTTAGACGCGATATCCGCAGCTACAAACAGCTGCCGATTAACTTCTACCAGATCCAGACCAAGTTTCGCGATGAAATAAGGCCAAGATTCGGAGTGATGCGCTCACGCGAATTCATTATGAAAGACGCCTATTCGTTCCATCTCGACCAGGTTTCCCTGCAACAAACCTATGAATTAATGCACCGAACATACTGCAATATCTTCGACCGCCTGGGGCTGGCGTATCGAGCTGTCACCGCCGATTCCGGTTCAATCGGCGGTAGCGGATCACAAGAGTTCCATGTGCTAGCCGAGTCTGGAGAAGATGCGATCGCTTTTTCCGACCAGAGCCAGTATGCGGCGAATATCGAAATGGCTGAAGCCATACCATCACAGAAACGTCGGCCCGAAGCTGGTGAAGCAATGCAAACTATCGATACACCGGGCCTGTATACGATCGAAGATTTGGCGGAATCGAGATCTATCGATATCCGGAAATGTCTAAAAACCTTGATAGTCGACGCCGAGGACGATGGTCTGATAGCACTAGTATTACGCGGTGACCACCAGCTTAATCCTGTCAAAGCCGAAAAACTGGACGGTGTTGCAACACCGTTAAGATTGGCTGACAGGGAAAAGATTAAATTAGTTTTAGGCAATGACATCGGCTCGATAGGCCCCGTCGGCCTGAATATCCGGATCTATGTTGATCGTAGTGCGGCCATGCTAGGCGATTTCGTCTGTGGTGCTAATGCCGATGACCGGCACTATATTAATGCTAACTGGGGGCGCGACTGTGGAGAGCCTGAGGTTGCCGATATACGGAATGTTGAGGATGGCGACCCAAGCCCCGATGGCAAAGGCACGCTGAAAATTTTACGTGGCATCGAAGTGGGTCACATTTTTCAACTCGGACAAAAATATAGCGAGGCCATGCAAGCCACTGTACTCGATGAAAATGGCAAATCCAGGGTTACCTCGATGGGTTGCTACGGTATCGGTA
>CBDUSZ010000225.1:0-5471 GCA_965370015.1 uncultured bacterium
GTTTGTGAACCCAATCCCTGTGCGGCAGGCTCCCCATAATTAATAGCTGCCCCGGCTAAATCAGAACGGTTGGCAAAATAGTAAAATCCGATCCGTCAAAACCCTCCCCGTTATCATAATTTACTTTATGCGAAAGTTGTATCTGGCTCGAATCCGAGGCGAAGGCCACGGGCAGCTAAAAAACTGCGATTATCAACAGATTTTTGGCTTGCTTAAGTTTATGCACAAAACTATTGAGAACATTCGCCCTCGATCCACGAATTGGCGTTAGCATCGCTACAGGCACTGCAACCATTGGAGAAGGTTTTTCGCGTACTGTCCTTTAAGTTCGCGCACACAGGGCGGTAATCGCTGGTACAGATTTCAGGGCGCGGCTCCGTGCACTGCTGCCCCTCGGCAGCTACAAGTATGGTTTGCGTATTGTTCGCGCTACAGGCTGTCAAACCGAACGAAAGTATCAAGACTATTAAACTCATGCTTTTCATTTGGACCACTCCGCCTATGGGTTTTTTGTTAACGGCTTCCTATTTAACTCACTGGAATTTCTCATTTATACCACACGACTACAGCGTGTTCTTGTAAATCCTGCCGTCTTTCATGATCAGACGAATAGTGTCGATACCACGTCCGCGGGGCTCAGCGTCGAGATATTTTGGATTGGCACCCAGCACCGTGATGTCTTCGAGCGGGTTGCCGTCGATCAGCAGGATATCGGCGAGCGCACCTTTTTCGATGACGCCGAGATTTCCGCGTCGGTAAACTGAGGCGCGAACAACGGCCCCTTCTCGGAAGAAATACCACCGCCCACCATGATCTTGATCTGGCTGGCGCCGCGCGCGAAGTTGCGCCGCACCGCATCGGCGCCATCGACGATCTGGGTAAGGCCCAACCGCACGACGTTACTGGTAGAGGGGTCGACGTTTTCGGAACCTGGCACGAAATCCCCGTGTCCCGAGGTTTGTGAAATGTAGGCCCCGGAAGGATAGATGCGGGGCCCGTCGAGCAACCAGGCGTCGATGGTTTTCTTCAGGCCGAGTAATATCGGAAGTTTGTTTAACCTAATCACAGTCTGGATCTTTAGTTGCGTGGGCTGATTGAGGCGTCGTCGACCAGCATCCTGTCCTGCCACTGTTCCTGGGTGGCTGCGACGAAACGCGGTTTGTCTTCGACCGGGTAGCGAATCGGCACACCCGCCATGACATCGGTGGCCTGGTTATCTCGTTTCACGAAATTGCCCGTTGACGATCACATGCGGCAGGCCGATTGGCGGCAGGCCATTTTCACCGGCCTTGTAGCTCGAACCCTCGCGTACCGTTTTCTGGTTGAACTCGACGATATCGGCGACCATGCCCTGCTGCATGCGGCCACGCACCTTCATTGATTCGAGCCCGGTTTGACCGAGATGCCAGGCCGACCAGTAACTCAACTGCGCCAGCGTGTGCATCAATGGCACTTACTTAAGCCTGGAAACTTAAAAATTCCAGGTTTAAGTAAGTGCTATTCTGTCCTGACCCCGAATTTTCTCAAATCGTGCTTAAAATCGACTCACCCGTTCGATTAGCCAGAAAGCGGCCAGGCCGCCAATACAATAAGCCGGCAATTGCTGGATCCAGACTGGCCATTGTTTGTGAATCCTGCGCAGAACCCCGATCAATAGCAGGATAACCGCGATGAACATTAGCTGACCCAGTTCAACTCCGACGTTGAACATTAACAGGGCCAGTGGAATTTCGTTTTGCGGCAGGCCTACCTCCGCTAGCGCGCCGGCAAAACCGAAGCCATGCAGCAAGCCGAAAACAAAAGCCACGATCCAGGGGTAGCGAGCCGTTAGGCTGGTATACCCACGCCTGACCTTTACCAGTTCACTGGCCAGGAACAGGATCGACAACGCAATCGTGGCCTCAATTGGTGGTCCCGGCAGCCATAGCCAGCCAAGCGTCGCAGCGGCCAGTGTAATGCTGTGGGCCAGCGTGAAAGAGGTTACGGTTAGCAACAGGCGGCGCCAACCACTGACAATCAACAACAGCGCGAGTACGAAGGTAAGGTGATCGTATCCGGAAAGAATATGCTCAATGCCGAGTAGGGTGTAGTCACCAGCCACCTGCCAGGCCGAGCGCTGCCCCTGGATCTCGAACCAGGGCCGACCGGGGCGCGCGACTGCGGTCGTCTCGACTCCGTTGAGCCATGAAATCCGCACAAACACGTCGGTAATCGTCGCCTCGAGCCCGGAAAAGCGTATCGTTGCGCCATTGATGTCTCCACCCGGCACATTAACAACGCGCCGATACAGATGCGAGTCCGACAAGCGCCGGACCCTGGGCTCACCGATAGTTTGCCAGTTATCGGGCAATTGCAATTTCGCCGGGTGTGGCTTGCCGTAATAGATTGGCGCCCGCCAGATCACCTCGTAACGTTCGGAAGTCAGTTGCCGGATTTCGAATGAACCCGGCTGCAGTTCGTGGGCCAGCACCACGTTAAATAGACCCGTACAGGCAAGTAGCAAGACAACGATCAAGTGGGAGGCGTATCGTCTCATTCTGCGGGTTGATCCGGCGCTACGCCAGCGGCTTCAGACATCGCAGCGGCAGCCCCGGTGCTTTCCTCGATGATGATCTCGTAGCCCTCTCGCAGTTTGCGGTAAGTGATATCCTTGAGTTCCTGACGACGCTCGGCCATATAATCCCGCTTAACCTGCTTACGAATTTCCGCCAAAGCCGGAAAGCGCTCCTCCTGCTTCGCACTCACCCTGACCAGGTGGCCACCGTAGGCCGAGTAAATCGGACCGGTCCATCCGCCTGGCTCCAGCAGAACCATCTGTTGTGCAAAAGAATCGCCGAAAACACGCGTGATCTCGTGCTGGGTCGCAAACAGGTACTGCTGTTCGATGAGCGACTGGTCACCTTCCGTTTTAGGTGGGGCGCCGTTATTCAGCCGGGTTAGCGCCTTTATGGCGTCACCCGCAATATCGGGGTGATTTTCGGGGTTGAGATAGACTTGCGTAAATGAGAGCCGGGGTTCTTCGCGGAACCTGTCCGCATGACGCTGCATGAACCGGGTCAATTGCTCGTCGCTGGGCGTCGCTTGGGCCGACAGGTCCTCGAGCAGAAATTCCAGCTTCATACGCATCCGTTGACGCAGCACCGCGTCATCCTGGTCGAGCCCCATGGCCAGGGCCTGGCGATAGTAAACCTCTTCGCGGATATGACCCTCGATCAGCGCGGTCAGCTCGATTTCGGTAGGCGGGCGCAACCGGGTACGCTTGAACCGGGCAGCGAGCTGCTCGATCTGGCCGGCGTCGACCAGAATTCGATTCGGCGCTGCACTAACCTCTTCCTGCCTCAGCTCGAACACCGTGAACAGCACGGCGCCGATGAGCAGAAAATGAACCAGCGGCTCTTTCCAAAGAGCCTTCAACCTACTCATCCACGCTACATCTAATTACGATTCGGGTGTATACCAGATGGGCGAAGTATAGGCGCGTTCCTGGTGGATCAAATCCACCCCTTCGGGCACCTTGGCACCCAGTCGAACCTTGTCGTACAGCACCCAGCGCGGGGTCGGTATTTCGATGATACGGGAATAGTAGAAAGCTTTTTCGTTCGGGTCGAAATCCGGGTCTTTCCAGACGGCCATCAGCTCGGAGGCACCGATGGTATTGGTCCAGTTGGCCGCTTCGAGGTCGACCGTGTTGCCTACCGGCGTCTTGCTACGGCCGTCGCTGCCGATCTTGCGGAAGCCGGACACAGCGACATCGTAGACACGCTCATGTAACTTGCCCTTGTCGTCTAGCCAGCCCTTTACGATCTGCATGCGATCGAGGTTCGCACCGATTGGATCTCGCAGGGCATACACCATGAAAGTCGGTGATTTTCCTTTAGGTGCTTTGGTTAAATCGCTACCCATGGGCACGCCTTTTTCATAACCTTTAAATGCCGGTACACGACTGCGCAGATCATCGTCATCGAATTCCCAGCCGCCGAAGAAACGCACCAGTATGCGCGGACCAGTTGTCGCATAGGTTTCCTTGCGTTTCATCGCATCGAAGATAGCCTTGCGCGTGTTCTCGGAAGCCCATACGCCCTGGTAGCCGGAGGCCACCAGCAGGTCACCTGTAATCTCTCCCAGCTTGGACTTGATGAAGGGGTGCGAAATCCTTGTCGCGGATGGCTCGTTGGTGACGGCTTTGCCGAAAAAGTTTTCCTCTTCAACCGCCGACAGAGAAGTATGAGCGTCTGTCGCCCCTATCATGCCGAACTTGTAGGGATTGACTCCGAACTTCTGCTCCAGCGCGAGCCCCTGTTTCAACGCTTCGCGGGCATATTCACCTTTCAGCATTTCGGGCTTCTTCAGTTCGGTGAGGTCGAGATTGCCCACATCCCAGGTTCCGTAATCTGCAAATTCGTCATCGGGTGACAGCACGGGATGCGTCTCGCCGTCCCCTTTGATCTGGGTCACTTCGTACAGCGGTTCCCACCTGGCGCGTAAGGTGACGTAGTTTTTATCGACCTTGCCACCGGCATAGGTATTCTCCAGAGGGAACATCCAGCCGTTGGAAAGATTGCCGTTATGGCTGATCGCCATGGCCTGGCCATTGGTCCTGGTTTCATAATCTCCCAGCCACTGGTACAGATCCATCGGGTCCGTTGTGCCCATCGGTGGTTGTGTGGTCAACGGAACTACCTGGCGCGCGCGGTCGCCATTATCACGCAGGATCACGTTGCGGTGCAGGTTGAAACCCTTGGGCACCGACGTCCACTCGAAGCCAATCAGGGTGGTGAATCTGCCCGGTTCATTGAATTGTTCGGCGGCATCGATGATTTCGTCCCACAGATTGTTGAACACCGCAGAGCCGGGTGAGTAGTCTTTCAGAAGTTGCTCGGGAAGCTTCATCTGCGCGAAATGGGTGATCAGGTCGAACGCCGCTTCGCCTGCAGCCTGACCGCCCTTGGCAAAACCTTCGGCCCATTCCTTGCCCTTGGGAACCGCCAAAATGTTAGGCGCACCTTTCTGGATATCGCTCGCAATACCCATCAAATCGGTGTGATCCGTGATCACCAGCCAGTCGAGCGGCCGCGAGAGTTTGAGCGGTAACCCGGTAGAAGACACGATTTCTTCACCTCGCGCGAGGCGGTAAGCGTCTTCGTGTCCGAGGATATTACCGAACAGTCCGGCATCGAGCGACAGGGCGGTATGCAGGTGGGTGTCACCCCAGTATACGTTGCTCGGGAAAGAGCGTTGGGCATAGGGTGAATAAGCCTTGCCGGGATACAGCTCGCTCATAAATTCCGGATCCGGGGTGCCGGCGTCCTGGGCGTTTAGGACCGGCGACGTTAATCCCAAACACAACATTAACAATAAGTTTTTTGTTTTTTGATTCAAAAACATCTTTATCTCCTTATAATTTTGCCTTTTTCGGAAGGTCGTATTGCCGTATCACTGCAAGCTCCCAGATGTCGCGTCCCCGACCCCCC
>CBDUSZ010000226.1:0-5393 GCA_965370015.1 uncultured bacterium
AGGAGACATCAGGCATAGAGCACCATCATTTACGCGCCACGCTTATGGTATTGCTATTTTTAATCTATTGTTCGAATGAATTCGACCCTACGAAACGCTTACGCCGTGGAGTCACTATATTCAGTGATCAATTTAACCGCGTGAGTTTATTCCGGACAGTACTGCGCGAAAGCGGGAATCTCAGGCTTAAGTAAGTGCCTTTGGGTTCAGTGCCGGGTTTGAGAACAATCTGCGTTGCCGATCAAGTGTTCGTCAATTTTCGATTTCTTGTTACACTGTCGGCGGGAGAGAGATTCGTTTCGATATTTATTGAGGCTGTTTCTTCCTCAGCCAGGCATCAAAGTCCTACGAAATAATAAAAACTCCTAGGAGCTAGCGGACAGAGTGTGAACAAAAGTATTTTCGGATTTATATTGCAGCACAGCAAGAAGCAGCAGGTAATGCTTCTGCTGATGATTGTGGCATCCTACCCTTTCTACTATTTTACCCTCGATCTACCCAAAACTATCATCAATGAAGCCATCGGCGGTAGCTTTGCTGATTTCCCAAAAGCCATGCTGGGGTACGATCTGGAGCAGATTAACTATCTCCTCGCCCTGTCGTTTGGGTTTTTATGCCTGGTTCTGATTAACGGTGGATTCAAGTATTTTATTAACGTTTACCGGGGCATCATCGGTGAACGCATGCTGCGTCGCCTACGTTATATTTTAATCAACAGGGTGATGCGGTTTCCACTGCTGCATTTTCGTAATATCTCCGAAGGCGAAATTGTCTCCATGGTGTCGGCGGAGACGGAGCCGCTCGGCGGATTCGTTGGTGAATCCATATCGCTTCCTGCATTTGAGGGGGGTATGTTGATAACCGCGTTAATCTTCATGTTCGTGCAGGAACCCATACTCGGTATCGCTGCCATTGTATTTTATCCGGTACAGGCCTGGGGAATCCCGAAGTTACAACGCAAGGTAAACTTATTGAACAAGGAGCGGGTTCTACATCTGCGAAAACTGTCAGAACGCATTAGTGAAATGGTGGCCGGGTCTGCAGAAATACATGCGCATGATACAGCCCAGTATGAACTGGCAGATTTTTCTGACCGTCTTGGTAACATTTTCCACATACGATACCAGGCCTACCGGAGAAAATTCTTCATCAAGTTTCTGAATAACTTCCTCGCCCAGATAACACCATTCTTTTTCTATTCAATTGGCGGTTATCTTGTCATCAAGGGAGATTTATCAATTGGCGCATTGGTGGCAGTGCTCGCGGCTTACAAAGATCTGGCTCCGCCATGGAAAGAACTGCTCAATTTCTACCAGCGATTGGAAGATGCAAAAATAAAATATAACCAGTTGCTCGAACGATTTGATCCACCCAGCATGTTTGCCGAAGATGTAATGGCGCCAAGCCTGGAGGGTGGGGAAGTCTTGAGCGGGAAAGTCGTTGCCTCGAACCTGACGCTGGAAGAAGATGCGGGTAACAGGATACTGGAAAATGCTGGATTTGCCTTTGGCATGGGAGAGCATGTCGCGATCACCGGCAGTCCGGGTGGGCCTAAATCCGCCGTTGCAAAGTTGATTGCACGACAGATTGCACCGACCAGCGGCTCGATGACCATAGGCGGCATCGACATGATGGCCCTACCCGAACATGTTACCGGTCGTCAACTGGGATACGTAGATCAGGACGCTTATATACGGTCGGGATCGATACGCGACAATCTATATTATGGTCTCAAACATCACCCACAGGGCGAAGCCAGCACATCGGAGGAATCCCTGCGTAAACGCCGTGAATCAGAGCTATCGGGGAACAGCCTGCACGAAATAAATGCAGACTGGCTCGATCAAAAAATCCTCTCTGACAGCAACGGAGATGAGCTTTTGCAGCGCGCCATGCTGGCATTGAGAATCGTAGGTCTTGAAAGCGATATTCTGTCTATCGGCATCCACAGCACCATCGATGCGGAGGCACATCCGAAACTCGCCGGCAAAATTCTGCAGGCGCGGAAGCTGATACAGGAACGCATGAAATCCGATGAATTTGAGGGGCTGGTGGAATCATGGAACCGCGACAGCTATAACGACAATGCCTCGGTCGCGGAAAACATCCTGTTTGGCACCCCTGTTGATGACAGCTTTGATATAGAAACGCTGGGCAAGAATGAGTTTGTTCTGGCTGTCCTGAACAAGGTTGGACTATACGATGAGTTCGTCGAAATGGGACGTCAAGTGGCCACCCTGATGGTGGAAATATTCCAGGATTTGCCGCCTGGGCACGAATTTTTTGAGCGCTTCAGTTTCATTAGTGCTGATGATTTACCCGACTTTCAGATCATCCTTAATGCATCGGCCAGCGACGGGGTGCCGGGGCTTAGCGAAGAACAGCGCGTGCAATTACTGCAACTTCCGTTCAGACTGATCCGCGCAAAACACCGCCTCGGCCTGATTGAAGATGAGATGGAGAAACGCCTGCTTGAGGCCCGAAAAGCTTTCGAAGAAGACCTTCCAGCTAATATGCACGATAAAATCTCCTTCTTTGACCTGGACACCTACAGTTCCGCAAGCAGTGTGATGGACAATGCACTTTTCGGAAAAATCAATGCCGCCCGGCCAGACGCGACAAAAATAATCCAACAACTGGTGGCTTCGATCATCGACGAGCTCGATCTCAGACTTCCTATTCTTGAAACCGGGCTAGGCTTTGAAGTCGGTATTTCGGGGCGCCGATTGTCGGTCGCACAACGGCAGAAACTGGCCATTGCCCGAAATCTGGTAAAGGAACCTGGGCTGTTTATAGTCAATGAGGCTACCGGTGTACTCGATTCCGCAACACAGTCATCTGTATTCGATGCGATTAAAAATGCGATGAAGGATCGTGGCCTTGTCTGGGTTGATGGAAAGATCGATGACCCTACACAATTTGACCGCATGTTTCTGGCTGAGGCCGGAAAAGTTAAAGAAATGCCTGTCAAGAAAGCGAAACCGGAATAGACATGGGGTTTTTAGATAACATGAAAAGGGTGTCGGATGTCTGGTTCTGAGAACGGACAAACAGCAATATTCTGGTCGCGTGATGGCAAGACTATCAAGATTTGCGAGAGGGTCGTATGAGCAACCTGCTGGAGGTGCGTAATCTCGGGGTCAGATTTCGCACCCAGTCCGGCGCCGTCGACGCCGTGCAGGACCTCTCGTTCAAGATATCCGCAGGCTCCACCGTCGCTATCGTCGGTGAATCGGGGTCAGGAAAATCGGTCACCGCGCAGGCCATTATGGGGTTATTGCCGCGTGTAGCAAAGATCACCACCGGTGATATTCTTTTCACCGATCCAGCGAAAAGTAGTAATGTTACCAACATAGCCGCGCTGGACCCGGAAAGTTTGGAAATGCAGCAAATTCGCGGCGGACGGATTTCAATCATTTTTCAGGAGCCGATGACCTCCCTGTCACCGCTTCATACCATTGGCGATCAGATCAGCGAAACACTTCTTCTGCATCAGGACACTTCACAGAAGGAGGCAAAGGCCCTTTCCATTGACATGCTCGAACGTGTTGGATTTCCGGACCCGGTGCGCTCGTTTGACAGTTATCCGTTTGAGCTTTCAGGCGGATTGCGTCAGAGGGCGATGATTTCAATGGCGCTGGTATGTCGGCCCGCATTGTTGATTGCGGACGAGCCCAGCACCGCGCTCGATGTGACCATACAGGCCCAGATTCTGAAACTGATCAAGGATTTGCAGCAGGAACTCGGGATGGCTGTGCTGATGATAACGCATGACCTTGGTGTGGTTGCAAACATGGCGGACGAGGTCGTGGTTGTCTATCATGGCCGTGTTATGGAGAGTGGAAGTACCAGGGATATTTTCGCCAATCCTGAACACCCCTATCTAAAAGCCCTTCTCAAAGCGATCCCTCACTTCAACATGAAAGAAGGTGAGCGACTTGTTCCACTAAGAGAAATCAAGCATCAGGCAGGCGATTTACTGCGCAACAACGATCCTGAACGACAAGTCAGTGATAAGGGACCCATTCTATCGGTCAGAAATATATCCAAGAGCTACCTGAATCGCTCGCAAAAAAGCTTATTCAGGTCTTCCGCCACATTACGCCCGGTCCGCGTTGTCGATGATGTCTCGTTTGAGATCAAACGCGGGGAATGCCTGGGACTTGTCGGTGAGTCCGGTTGCGGTAAAACCACCCTGTCGAAAATCATCATGCGCAGTGTTGATCCGGATGATGGAGAGATTATTTTCAATGACTGCGGCAAAAATACTGATCTGTTAAGCCTTGATGATCAGGCGATGATCCCTTTGCGACAGAAAATTCAATATATTTTCCAGGACCCGTTTAGTTCTCTCAACCCGCGAATGACGGTTAATGATCTGCTGTGCGAACCCCTGGTTATTCATCGCATTGGCGATGCGAAATACCGATCGAAATTTGTACAGGAACTAATGAATCTCGTCGGCCTGAACCCACGTTGGTTAAATCGTTATCCGCACAGTTTTTCCGGGGGCCAACGCCAGCGCGTGGGAATCGCACGGTCACTGGCTCTCAAACCCCAACTGGTTATTTGCGATGAGCCTGTATCTGCACTCGATGTTTCCGTCCAGGCGCAAATACTGAATCTGCTCAAAGATTTGCAAAAAGACCTGGGGCTTACCTACCTGTTTATATCGCACAACCTGGCCGTGGTTGATTATATAGCCGACAGGATTGCGGTAATGTGCGCCGGGCAGCTTGTTGAAGTCGCACAACGTGAAGACCTGTTCCGCAATCCTATCCACCCCTATACGAAGGCACTCGTATCGGCGGTTCCTTACGCCGATCCTGATCACCCACTGGATTTTGACGCGTTGATGGAAGGGCAGGCCTCCGTTCCTGCACACTGGCCTGATCCATTTGCCCCCCGTGGAGATACCCCCACCCCCCTTCTGGACACAGGTAGTGGGCACCTGATCCGGGCTTATAATCTACCTTCCGGTACCGGGGTTATTGCATGAGGCGCCTGGTATCGATTCTTAGTCTATTGGTGCTACTGGCACTGTCCCTTCTGCCCGGTGTGCACCCGACCATGGCGCAAGGCGTCTCACTGGTGGAAACACCGGTGTTTGTCGAGCGCGTTGCATCTGGTGAGTTGCCACCTGTAGCCGAGCGTTTACCAGCCGAACCCTCGATCGCCGAGATGGGAACTCTGGGGCGTCATGGTGGCCAGTTGCGGCTATTGATGGGGCGGGCCAAGGACATCCGCTTACTGGTCGTCTACGGCTATGCCAGGCTGGTAAAATATCGGCCTGATCTGAGCATTCAATCTGATATCCTGAAAGATATTGTTGTTCGGCAGGGCCGCGAATTTACCCTATACCTTCGCCCGGGTCACAAGTGGTCAGATGGACA
>CBDUSZ010000227.1:0-5367 GCA_965370015.1 uncultured bacterium
CGGCATGCTGACCTGAATGCAAATAATTTGCTCATAGATAAGCAGGACCGGTTTTATATCATCGACTTTGACAAAGCCTGGGTGATGAAACGACTCGGTGACTGGCAGTGGACGCCTTTATACCGACTGCAACGTTCGCTTGAGAAAATAGACCGACAGCACAGGTTGCATTATCGTCAAGATGACTGGCAAGCCTTGATTGATGGCTACCAGTCAAGTGCTTCATAAATAAGGCCGGATTTCAGCCAGGTAAGCTTCAAGGATATCTGGCGCTTTGCCAATGGCCTGCCGGGCTCGATTTCCAAGGGCTACGGCCTGGTCTGGGTCTTTAAGCAATGCGATTATTTTTTGCCAGCATTCAGACATGTTGGAAACTCGAATAATGCCAATGCCGTCTCCGAGTAATTCAATTTCATCTCGGACATTGCTATCCGAAGGCCCAGTGATGATTGGGCATGCTAACGTCGCGGGCTCAATCAAATTGTGCCCGCCGGTTTGATCGAAAGATCCTCCCATGATGACCACGCGTGCGTGCATCATTAATGCCTTTAATTCACCAAGAGTATCGGCTAGATATACCTCGGTCTGAGGGCTAATGGCCTGGGCCTGACTGCGTACGGTGTAATTGACCCCGAGCCTTGCGAGTTCTCGCTGGATCGCTTTGCTACGCGTCGGGTGTCTCGGTGCTATGACGATTAACAGTTTTTCAGTATCGGACGGCCGTTGCTCAATCATCATGCGCTCTTCACCTTCGTGACTCGACGCGAGTAATAGGTACTCGCGCTTGATCAGGTTTGGCAGAGTGATCGTTTCTTCCCTACTGGATTTGAGGTTACCGATCAGTTTAATGTTTCGGGGGTTTGCACCGAGTTGTTTCAGATTTTCTCGATCAGCTGTATTGCGCGTCAAATGCAACGAAATATATTCCATCGTACGCCGTAGCAGATAGCGAATAAAGATCGGTGCCTCAAGCGATTTGCGTGATAAGCGCGCGTTTATCTGGATAATCGGCAGGTTTTTACGTGCCGCCTGATATAACAGCTCAGGCCACAATTCGGTTTCCATTAGCAAGCATAGCTTGATGGAATATTGGCGAAAAAAACGTCTGCAAAACCAGACGAAATCGACCGGAATAATACAGGGCTCTACACGGTCGGCGAAATTACGGCAAATGGTTTTATAACCACTGGCGGTAAAGCTGGTGAACAGGATGGCTTCGCCCTGATCGAGCAGAGCGTTAACTAGCGGCAAAACTGCCTCAACCTCGCCGACCGAGGCCGAATGCACCCAGATCAGTGGTTTTTTTGAGGCGCCTTTTCTGCCCCAAAAACGCAGTGCTTTATATTGCGCTAAATCCTGCTTATATCCGTGCCATAGCGCGTGGATCAGCCATAATGGCAACATTAGCATGGATAACAGGCGATAGCCTGTCCCTGGAGACTGGAGGATCATTGGTAAATTGGAGGTTCACCCGGTGGTCGTGTTTTAAACCGTTTGTGTATCCACATGTATTGATCGGGATTCAGGCGCACCGACTTTTCGATCGAAGCGTTGATCGCCGTTGCATCCTTCACATCATCACCGGAAGGAAAGTCTTTGAGTGGTGGGCTAATCCAAATAATGTAACCGGATCCATCCTTCTTACGTTCCGGATAAAAGGGTAGCATCGCCGCACCAGTCGACTGCGCGAGCCGAGAACCCGCGGAAATTGTCGCGGTTTGCACGCCCATGAACGGGGCGAAGACATTTTTCTCACGGCCAAAGCTTTGATCGGGTGCGTACCAGGTCGGTATCAGCTTTTTGATGCCTTTAATCATCTGGCGGGTGTTTTTTCTGGATATCATATTCTCTAAGTAACTGCTCCTGCGGGTATACAGATAGCTGTCGAACAAACGGTTTTTTTGCGTTCGATACATCGCCTGCAGGGGTATCGACAGTGTAAACAGACGACCGCCTATTTCCAGGCTGGTAAAGTGCCCGGTCAGCAAAATCACCCCGCGGTCGCTTTGCAGGACAGCGTCGATATGTTCCTGACCGCGAATTTCTACCAGTGGTTTCAGACGCCGTTCCGACCACCACCAGCACATCGCCATTTCAAGCAGGGCAATGCCGATGTTCTGATAACAATCGTTCCTGATTTTATCGCGCTCGAGCTGTGATTTTTCAGGAAAACAGAGCTGCAAATTAATGTCCATGACGCGTCTGCGCGAACTGCTCAAAAATTGCAGTATTTTGCCCAGTATCCTACCCATGGATAGTTGGGCACGATAGGGAAACAAAGCGGACACGCGCAGTAAGCCGAGGGAAACCCACATCGGCCAGAATCTGGGATGCCAGTAATCGCTGGCTTTAAAGATTACAGAGTTGTGGCTGGACATTCTTGACTAGTTTAACCAGTGGTTGATTTGATTCAGGTCGTCTGCATTCAGTAATCCCGCGGCCTGCTTGAGGTTGAGAAAATTGATTAAATAATCGTAGCGTGCCCTCGCATAGTCGCGTCGCGCGCCATAGGTTAGGCGTAACCCAATCAACACGTCTACCGAAGTTCGCGTACCCACGTCGAATCCAGCCTCGGTTGCTTCCAGAGCGGTGGTACTGGAATTCAGCGCCTGTTTCAAAGCCTTCACCTGGCTAATACCGGATATCACGCCGAGGTAAGCGATACGCGTATTTTGCGATGTTAGTCTTTTTTGCAACAGGGCTGCATTTTTAGCCGACTGGTAGGCAGCTTCTGCCTGCGCGCGCTCGGCGCTGATGCGACCACCGGTAAATAGCGGAACATTGAGTAGAATTGACAGGCTAATATCTTCCCGGTCATCGTCACCGGGCGTATCGTCTTCGAAACTGTCATCGGAGTATCTGGCGGTGAAATCCAGCGTCGGATAGCGACTTTTATTCTTGATTTGACGTTCGTGGTCGGCTGCTTGCTCTGCGGCCAGGGCGGCTACCAGGCTTCGATTATTCTGCAACGCAATATCGACCCATGGCTGGCTTTGCGCCGGGTCGGGCAGCTTTAGTTCGAGCCCGTCGCTGAGTCGTGCCAGTTGCAGCGAAGGTGTCTGGGCAATGATAACTTGCAGGGCCTGGAAAGCGTTATCGAGCAAATTTTCTGCGAGTATCGTTTGCGCCAGAGCACTGTCGTATTGCGCCTGGGCTTCGTGTACATCGGTAATTGCAATGAGCCCAACTTCGAAGCGTTTTTGTGCCTGCTCAAGCTGGCGTTCGATCGCGGTTTCTTCGGCCCGTGCAAAATCGACATTATCATGGGCAGCCAGAATATCGAAGTAACTTTCAGCGACACGCAATATTAATTTCTGCCGGCTGTCTTCCAGCTCGGCCTGCGCTTTTGCTACAGAAGCCTCGGCAGCGTCGATTGTTGCCAGGGTTTCGGCGTTGTACAGATTCTGCGTCAGGTTAAAACTGTAGCCTGAACTATTTATGGTGTTGCTTCCGGTGGTCGAGACATCGGACTCACGATGCGACAGGTTAGCCGAAAAATTGATCTGCGGCTTAAGCGCGGAACTCGCAATCGGTAAGGATTCTTGCGTGGATTGAAACTCGGATTCGGCAATTTTGAGTTCGACATCCTGTTCCAGTGCTAACCGGTAGATATCCATTAAATCCTGAGCCTGCAAAACAGTAGTGCACAGGCTGAAAAATATAAAAGCGAATATTTTGTACAATGGTATCTCCGTAGCGCGATAATCTTTTAACCAAGGCCATCGATTATAAATAAACTGCGACCTTAGCACGAGTAGGGATTTTGATTTCGGGTAAGGCAAGAATTTGCGGAATGAGGGAGTTTATACCAGGGTGCCTAACTGCAATTAAATTAATACAACGGCATATTTAGATCGACCTCTCGGGCCCAGGCATCGACCCCACCTTCCAGATTGATCAGATGTCCCATTTCATATTGCTGCAAATAACGCATGACATGCAGGCTGCGCACACCGTGATGGCAGATCATCACGCACTCCTGAGCCTCGCTAATCGTTTCTAGATATTGAGGTATTTGTCCCATCGGGATATTAATGCTGCCGGGTAAATGGCAGATTTCAAATTCCCAGGGCTCGCGAACATCAATCAGTAGAGGTTGCGAGTTTTGCAGATATTCGGATAATTCAGGAGCCCCCATGCTTTGCTCCAAAGAGACTGCGGCCGAGGAAATTTACCACTAGGCAGTAAGCGCGGGCAAGTCAGTTTCAAATAGCGACTGCGTGCTCCATTCATTGCTGCCGGCGCGTGTGATCAACAATGCCTGCATCACGGGAGACTGGCCGACAATAATAAACATGCGACCGCCAATGCTAAGCGCCTGCTTCAGGTTTTCGGGTACTTCACTCACGGTTCCGCCTACTGCTATGACATCGAAAGCCTGGTCGTATTTGCAATTAAACGCATTCATCTCTTCAAACTCGACATTGCCATCGTCATAGCTGGCGATATTTTGTCTGGCCAGGTTCAGCGCTTCCGGGTTAGTGTCGAGGCTAAGCACCTGCTTGCCGAGTTTGGCCAGGCAGGCGGTGATAAAACCGCTCCCCGAACCGATTTCGAGAATTTTATCGTCGGCTTCGATCAACAGCGATTGTAACATCCGACCTTCAATAGTCGGTGGCAGCATGGTTACCCCGGCGCAGACCGGAATCTGGCAATCGGCGTAAGCCAGCCCCTTGTGACTATCCGACACGAAATCCTGTCGATCGATTTCACCGAGCACCGCGAGCACCTGACTATCGAGCACTTCCCAGGGGCGGATTTGTTGCATAATCATATTAACCTTGGCGACTTCGGTAGCATTTGTCATGGGTTTTGCAGCTCAGCTAGGTAGGGGTTTAAAAATTAAGCAAAGTGTCCTGATTTATAGGGTTCGTGTCAACGTCGCTTGCCGGTGATTCAGTACATTTACCAGTCCGCATTGCCGTAATCGTGAGTAATTTCTTCGTGCGCTTTGATATCATGCAACGCGACCACGCTGAGGTCGTCGTAATAGCAGGCATTAGGTTTGTCGGCATGGTTAATATATTTGAGATTGCAGCTGACTTTAAACCCCTGGGTTTCGCTTAGCCAGATTACGTGAGTGCCGTCTCGTTTGCAGGTTTTACCCTGAATAACGCCAATCACGGTGTTTTTTGCGATGTCAAACCGCGCAAATAATCCCTTCCCGTGGATGTTACTGTCGCCTACGTAAGTAAATTGGTCTAGAGATGGCATTTGTTGTTTGTAAGGTAATCCCCCCATAAATAGCTTTATTTTTGAGTAGAATTCTTATGCGGCTAATGCCTGGAACTAAATGCAGTTAAAGTGAAAGAGGAAAAGCAATTGTGAGTGATGGCTTAGTTAGTTGGAAAAATAGAGATGTTATTT
>CBDUSZ010000228.1:0-5338 GCA_965370015.1 uncultured bacterium
CGGTCGCAAACACAGGCATCATGGGACGAATATGTCATTGCCTATATTTGGGAATATAATCCCAAAACATTAATACGTCAAGTATTATTTACATCCAGTTGCTCTGTTATTGAAAACAACCGAGGACTGGTTCATTGAAAGGTGGACACAGTGATGTCCGAGATTTACAACTCGCGGGAAATTACCTGTGAATAGGCGTTCGATATAAAAGTTTTGCGCAGAGGTCCGCTATATATTGCTTTATCGGGCAAAGGTTTCGATAAAATGCGATTATTGTTATTTTTTCATTATCAATCATTATTCAGCTATTGGTAATGGCGGCGCATTCCTGTAGCGTGGAATTTCTGATCCCTCACAAGTTTCCAGGGAAAATATAGATGCAACTAAAACAGCTGTGTGATTTTTGTGATGATTTCCTGTCGGTATCCGACTTTGATGACTATTGTCCGAATGGTTTACAGGTAGAGGCATCGGACGAAGTGAATCATATCGTTACAGGCGTAACTGCGAGCCTGGATTTGATTGAGGCGGCGATTGAGCAGAAGGCCGACACCTTGTTGGTGCACCACGGTTATTTCTGGAAAGGTGAGGCGCAACCGCTGACTGGCTTCAAGGGCAGGCGTATCCGCGCGTTGATAAAAAATAATATAAATTTAATCGCCTTTCATCTACCGCTGGACGCACACCCCGAGGTCGGCAATAACGCGCAACTTGCCAGGGTTATGGGCTGGGAGGTCGAGGGTAGCTTTGGCAGTGTGGGTTTACACGATATTGTACTAAGCGGTACATTGCCTTCGCCAATGACCCTGGATGAATTAAGCGCAACAATCGCGAACCGACTTAATACAAAGCCATTAAGTATATCCTCAGGCGATCGCCCGATCCGGACTATCGCCTGGTGTACCGGCGCCGCGCAGAGTTATATCGAGCAGGCGGCAGAACGTGGTATCGATGCGTTTATCAGCGGTGAAGTGTCGGAACATACATTTCACTATGCGAAAGAGGCTGGCATTCATTATATCGCCGCCGGGCATCACGCTACCGAACGTTACGGAGTGCAGGCGCTGGCGGCGTTGATAGAAGAGAAATTTGGGGTGCGACAGCAATTCATCGACATTCCCAACCCGGTATAATATGGCGGATCGCAATACACTCAGTCCCACAGCTTAAGCATGTTTTCCTGCGCAATCTGAAAACCCTGTATGATAGGGATTTAAGCTGTGATTATGCTCGACGGAAATGTGATTTTAAGCTATCCTAGCGGCCGTTTTTATGTGTGGAATAATGGTCTTTTATCCCACCTCTCAATTCTTTAACGAGGATACATGCGAATGTCTTCTGATGGCGTAGATAATAACCGCAGGCGCTTCCTGACGGCGGCCACTGTAGTGGTCGGAGCTGCCGGCACGGTTGCTGTGGCGGTTCCATTTTTAAAAAGCTGGAATCCGAGTGCGCGAGCCAGGTCTGCCGGCGCGCCAGTTGGGGCCAATATCGGCAAACTTGAGCCGGGGCAGCAAGTTATCATCAAATGGCGTGGCAAGCCGGTTTGGGTTGTCAGACGTGATGAAACAGCACTCGCGACGCTCGAAAAAGTGATTAGCAAATTGCGAGATCCAGAGTCTAATGAGAGTATCCAGCCAGATTATGCCAAAAATCAACATCGCTCTATCAAACCCAAATATTTGATTGTCGAAGGTATTTGTACTCATTTGGGATGTTCCCCCAGTTACCGGCCTACCATCACCGCCGATTTTATGGGCGGATTCTTTTGCCCCTGCCACGGTTCCAAATTTGATTTTGCCGGACGTGTTTATAGCGGTGTTCCGGCGCCAACGAATTTAACGATTCCGCCACATTATTTCGTTAGCGAATACGAAATTATTATCGGCGAAGATGGGGTAGCATAATGAATAATAAAACTTCAGGTGGATTGATGGGCTGGATAGATGAGCGTTTCCCACTGACAAAAATGTGGGAAGAGCATTTAGCTAAATACTACGCACCGAAAAATTTCAATTTCTGGTATTTCTTCGGTTCGCTGGCACTGCTGGTACTGGTTCTGCAGATCGTAACCGGAATCTTTTTAACCATGCATTACAAGCCCGATGGGGAAATGGCGTTTATATCGGTCGAATACATCATGCGTGATGTCGACTGGGGCTGGTTGATTCGCTACCTGCATTCGACTGGTTCATCCGCCTTTTTTATCGTCGTCTATCTGCATATGTTTCGCGGGCTGATGTACGGTTCTTACCAGAAGCCACGTGAATTGGTCTGGCTGTTTGGTATGTTCATTTTTCTCGCACTGATGGCCGAAGCCTTCATGGGTTACCTGTTACCCTGGGGTCAAATGTCCTACTGGGGAGCACAGGTAATCATATCCCTGTTCGGTGCAATTCCTGTTATAGGTGATGATCTAACCCTGTGGATTCGGGGTGATTTCGTGATTTCCGACGCCACCCTGAACCGCTTTTTCGCCTTGCACGTGGTGGCAGTACCCCTGGTGCTGCTGATGCTGGTGGTGATGCACATTATCGGATTGCACGAAGTCGGTTCAAATAATCCTGAGGGTATCGAGATCAAGAAACACAAGGATGAAAATGGTATTCCGCTCGATGGTATCCCATTCCATCCTTATTACTCGGTGAAGGATCTCGTCGGAGTGGTGGTCTTTCTAATCCTGTTTAGCGTGGTGCTTTTTTTCATGCCGGAAATGGGTGGCTATTTCCTCGAGCATGCTAATTTTGTCCCGGCAGACCAGTTTAAGACGCCAGAACATATCGCGCCGGTATGGTACTTCACCCCGTTTTACGCGATTTTGCGCGCAATACCCGACAAGTTAACCGGGGTTATTGCGATGTTTGCGGCTATCGTTGTGTTGTTTATCCTGCCCTGGATAGACCGTGGAAAAGTCCACTCTATCCGCTACCGCTCGACTGCTTTTAAATGGCTGTTAGCGATGCTGGTTATCAGTTTCATAGGTCTTGGTTACCTGGGTGCATTACCCGTCACTGACACAAGAACCTTATTTGCGCGGCTGTTTAGCGTGGGATATTTTGGTTACTTCATTGGAATCTGGATGATCAGTAAAAATGAAAAAACCCTGCCCGTTCCAGAGAGGATTCAATGATGAAAATGCGTTTAATTCTAGTCGCAGCATTGTTGCTGCCTGCCCTGGGCTGGGCGGCGGGTACTCCAACCTATCCGAATGACGAAATCGACATCGACTGGAGTGACAAGGCGTCTATGCAGCGCGGTGCCCGGACCTTTGTAAACTATTGCATGAGCTGTCACTCGGCTGCCTACTCACGCTATGATCGGGTGGGTCGAGATCTGGGAATTTCCGATGATTTGGTGTTGCAGAATCTGGTTTTTACGACAGATAAACACGGTGATCAGACCAAGGTCGGTGAGTTGATGAAATCAACCATGACGGCCGAATATGCGGAACAGGCATTTGGTGTCGTGCCACCTGACTTGAGCCTGATTGCCCGCTCGCGCGGGGTTAATTGGTTATATAATTACCTGCGTGGGTTTTATGTCGATGAGGCGCGCCCTCTTGGGGTGAATAATAGCGTGTTCGATAATGTTGCTATGCCGCATGTGCTGGTTGAATTACAGGGCTACCAGAAAGCCAGGACTGCTATGCGAGCCGATGGAGAAGGTGGTGAACATGAAGTCATCGTGGGTTTCGATCTGATCGAGCCTGGCAGTCAGTCCAAATCGGAATATGATCAAACCGTGCATGACCTGGTGGCATTTCTCGATTATATCGGCGAGCCTTACAAACAAACCCGGAAGAATGTAGGTACCGGGGTAATTATCTTTCTATTCGTATTACTTATTTTGACTTATTTGCTCAAGAAAGAGTACTGGAAAGACATACACTAAACTAAAGGATACTATTATGTCAGTAGTGGCGAATCGCCGTTCCGTGATGAGTTGTTTTTCATCACCGACAGACCCAGAATGCCATCGTGCACGCATCGTGCTCGCGGAAAAGGATATTGCTGTCGAAATCCACGATGTCGATATGGATAACCTGCCCGAAGATCTGATCGATCTAAATCCCTATGCAACCGTTCCGACCATGGTTGACCGCGATCTGGTGCTTTACAATTCCCGCGTGTTAATCGAGTATCTCGACGAGCGCTTTCCGCATCCGCCGTTGATGCCGGTCGACCCAGTGTCGAGGGCCAAGAGTCGATTGGCTTTGTTTCGTATCGAAAGCGACTGGTTTAGTTTGCTCGGAGATATTGAGCGCGGTACCGATAAAAAGAAAGCACAGGCAAAAAAAGCACTGACTGATAGCCTGATTAATTCTGCAGATGTGTTCAATGCCATGCCCTATTTTTTGTCTAACGATTTCAGTCTGCTGGATTGCAGTATCGCGCCGATTTTGTGGCGTTTGCCTTTCTATGATATTGAATTACCAGCCTCTGCAAAACCTTTGACCAACTATATGAAAAGAGTGTTTGCACGCCCCTCGTTCCAGGCCAGTCTCTCAGAGCAAGAGCGGGATATGGTCGCCTAACTTCTCCATCGGGCGCCTCTATTAATTCGATTTTTTCGGGAGTTCCAGGAAGCGGCGCGCGGAAAACCGGAGCGTATATGAAATACGTGAGGATTTGAGCACGAAGCTGACGCCGAAATCGCGGAAAAAGACAATTAATAGAGGTGCCCTATAAATGACTTCCAGCAAACCCTACCTCATCCGCGGGCTTTACCAGTGGTTGTTGGATAACCAGGTGACACCTTATATCCTGGTTGACACCAGCAATGAAGAAGTGAGGATTCCCAGGGGAATTGCTAGCGATGGAAAGGTAGTGTTGAATCTCTCGCCGTCGGCCATTCAAAATCTCGAAATGAGCAACGATTACATCTCGTTTTCGGCGCGATTCAATGGCGTTGCAGAAGAAATCTACTGCCCGATAGACTCGGTACTGGCTATCTACGCCCGCGAAAGCGGTGAGGGCATGATGTTCAACCAGGCATCGGAAAATGCTACAGAAGCAGATAACCCAGCGCATGGAGCCGGGCAACCCAAAAAACCGAATCGCCCAGGGTTGAAAGTCGTTAAATAAATACAGCGTCGGGAATTCTGTTTCCCTGCGACCGTTCGATCCCATATCCGGAATGTTCCCGTCATATTAATCAGCATTTATCCATGCAATGAGTGTGGAATTGTCTATTGCCACGTGATAAGTTGTTGAAGTTAGGTTGAATCTATGGATTGCGAAGTGAATAAAATGGGCCTGGCCGAATTTCCCCAAAAAAAACATAGGCCACGATTAATCGTAGTTAAATACGGCGATTCGCAGCCGATTTAAGCTGTTAT
>CBDUSZ010000229.1:0-5312 GCA_965370015.1 uncultured bacterium
GCCCATATCAGGGTCGGCCCACACGCGCTCCCGGCACGGGTGGGCCTGAAAAGGCTTTATAGCTGCGCATTCCATGCTCCGCAATAAAGGCCAGCCTGTACATCCCTGTACAGGCGTTCGTGGCTCCTATCCCGCCACTCACCCCTGCCATTTCACCCTAATCTGAACACCATTTTGCCGAGGGCTTGAAAGGGGGTTGAAAAAAAGCGCATCTCAACGATTGGGGTTTTAAAATGCCCTCTTTGTGTGCTGGAAATGAACCGATTTCGGTGGGTCTACAGGCAAGGATGCCTGTAGAGCAGCCCTGAGCCGGGAGCGAATGGCTGCGTGCCCGCCTAAATCGGTTCATTTCCACGACTGCATGGATGCAGGAGGTAGAGCAACGCAGGAGCAGTTGCCGAGGAAGCCGTTAGGCCACGCAATCGGGCTGCCCTTTTCTTGGATACTTCTTTTTGGCAAAAAAAGAAGTATCTCGCGCACTATACTCGAGATTAACTACGGAATAAGGTGAGTATTAGTGTGCGAAACAATGTCTCGAGACTAATTCTAAAGGTACAATGCACTCCGTTTACGACACCCTACTTAACCCTTGGAGTCGTGGAAAGCTTTGCGTGCGAAAACACCCCAGCTCAAACCAAGAACAAGAACACTACTCCCCAAACACATCAACCACCGAATCACGCACCGCCGCAACAATATCATCCAGGGTTGACTCTTCGGTAGTCAAAGGCGGGGCAATACAGATCACTTCGCTGCGCATGCGCGTAAACAGTCCGTGACTGATCATCGCCTTGATCATTTTCGGGCCGACACCCCACTCAGCGGGATAGAGTTCCTTAGTCGCTTTATTTTCAACCAGTTCTATACCACACATCACGCCCTTACCACGTACGTTGCCAACATGCGGATGGCCATCGAGTTCAGCGTGAAGTTTTTGCAATAGATAATCACCCTTGCTGGCAGCCTGCCCGGGGAAATCTTCCTTTTCGATCATATCCAGTGATGCAAGGCCTACCGCGCAAGTAGTGGGATGACCACTATAGGTATAGGCGTGCATCCAGGGCTTATCGCTCGCCTTGACTGCCTCGGCGATATCGTCGTTCATGCCAATGCCGCCCAGCGGGACATAGCCCGAGGTAATAGCCTTGGCAAATTGCACCAGGTCCGGCTGTACACCGTAGTGTTCCAGAGCAAACATTTTCCCAGTACGTCCAAACCCGGTAATTACTTCGTCAGCGACAAACAACACATCGTATTTATCGCAAATTTCACGGATGCGTGGGAAATAGTCATCTTGCGGCACGAGAACACCACCTGCACCCTGCACTGGCTCCGCGATAAACATCGCTACAGTCTCTGGACCCAGCGCCAAAATTTCCTTTTCCAGCTCATTGGCGGCAGCAATACCTTGCGAAGAACCATCTTCCGGCACCGGGTAACGATAAGCGTCGGGTGATGGGATATGACTGAAGCCTGGAATGCGGGGCTCGAACATCTCCCAGTAACTGCTGATTCCGGTGGCACACATCGCCGCAAAAGTAACCCCGTGATAGCCCCAGATGCGGCTAATCACCCTGGTCTTTTCGGGTTGTCCCTTGGCTTTCCAGTACCACCTGGCGAGCTTGATGCTACTGTCGGTGGCTTCGCCACCACCCGAGGTAAAATAAAAGTTATTGATGCTCGGATAGCACATTTCTGACAATCGCTCGGCGAGTTCGATAGCCGGGCGATTCGACGCGCCGGCATAACACGATCCAAATGCCAGTTCGCGCATTTGTTTGGCCGCGGCATCGGCCAGTTCCGTGCGACCGTGACCCGCATTTACGTTCCACAGGCAGGACAGGCCATCGATCAGACGATTACCGTCGGCATCAATTAAATAAGAACCCTCGCCTTTCACCCATACTTTGCCACTGGCGTGGCTCGCCGCATGATTTAGCGGATGGATCATGTGTTCCTGGTCTTTTTCGAGCAAGGCCGAATTTGTCAAAGGCGCGTTCATTTTTTTATTCTCTATGAGGTAAAAGGATTTATGCTTTTTAGCCAGGCGTTAGCATTCCAGCTCCCGGCTCCAGTGGGCGTATTATAGGCATTCCGTGCACAGATGGAACCACCTGGTGCGACTAAGTGCCGGAACCATGATCTAAACAGAATCACCCGGTCTAATGATATTTTTCGCTCGTATAATGGCCCGGTTCGCGGCGTCGGTGTTTCCGCATTCCGCGAGCTTCGAGCACAGAGCTTACATCCCGAATCATATCCGTACTACCGCACATCATAACGTGGGAATTTTCGGCAGACAACGGCACCTCTGCCCTGCTTTCGAGTTCACCACTGGTAATCGCCTGCGGTATTCGTATGCGCAACGCATGCGCAATATCTTCGCGTGTAATAATTGGAATAAAGCACAATTGTTCGCGGTGTGAATCTACCAGCGATGCAATATATTTCGAGTAGGCCTGTTCCTCCTCCGTACGAACCGAATAGGTCAGGATCACGCGCTCAAACCGCTGCCAGACTTCATCTCCTTTGAGAATAGATAAAAATGGCCCTATCGCAGTACCCGTTGCCATCATCCACAAATTTGCCGCATCAGGGACTTCATTCACAGTCAGAAACCCCGCGGGGCTAGCAGACACCAAAATATCGTCTCCCTGCTGGAGCTCGAACAGACGGGGCGACAGGGGACCATCGGCGACAATATTGAATAAGATCTCCAGTGCCGGTTCCGACGGAGCGTTAACCAGTGAGTATGGGCGCGCAACAATTTCGCCGTCAATTTCGAGCCCGACACGCACAAATTGTCCGGCGTTAAACTGACCCAGATCCGCATCAATTTTCAACGAAGTGAGTTCTTCGGTCCAGCGCCGATTCTCAATTACAGTTCCATTTAACCACTTAGCCATAATTTTAATTTCCGCTCTATATATTCCAATACTTTAATTCTACTATTGAAGATATGTGCAGGAGGAGATGAAAGCAACCCCATATGACGATAGAATGAATTTTCTATCTAGAGTTTTAAGCAAAATTAAGGTACTCAGAAGTGTCTATTACCAGCCTCGGTTTGGGCGAACATTTACAAAAGTATCTGCTCGATGTGTCATTAAAAGAACCGGCAATCTGCCAACGCTTACGCGAGCAAACACTAATCATGGCGGAAGGCAGGATGTTGAGTTCGCCCGAGCAGGTACAACTGCTGTTGCTATTATTTAAAATGCTGAATGCCAGTTCCGGCATCGAAGTTGGCACGTTTACCGGCTATACCAGCTTACGCCTGACCCTGGGCATGCCAGACTTACATATGACTTGTTGCGATATTAGCAAGGAATTTACAGATATTGCGAAAACCTACTGGCGGAAAGCCGGTGTCAATGAACGCATCAACTTATGTATCGCGCCGGCTCTCGAAACTCTGGATAATCTGATAGAAAATGGTCGCTCAGAAAGCTTTGATTTCGCCTACATCGACGCCGATAAAACGAGTTATCGTGATTACGTCGAACGCTGCTTAACACTGGTTCGTCCGGGTGGACTGGTAACGCTTGATAACACCCTGTGGAATGGCTCTGTAGCCGATCCCGAAGATAACGAAGAGGACACCATCGCGCTACGGCAATTGAATAGCTGGCTGCATTCGCAGCAAGAATACCGCTACGACCTGTCGTTGGTACCTATCGGAGATGGCCTGACCTTACTACGCAAGGCCTGAATGGTCACATTGTGCCTGGCAACAGGGTCGGGGTGAACTTACCCTGAAAAAGCTGACAGCCTATTTTTAAACATTATAAACGGTGTCCGATAAATAAACAGCCTGCCCTGATTTGAATAACTGGCATTTGATGATTCCTTTAACCAGTCGCGGTATTTTTATGACGCTACCTTTTACCTGGCTTTCCACCGACCCTATTACCACCCCCGGTGTGCCGTTTGTTTTTGCCCGTGGGTTTATGCCCCCTGGCATTCTCACCGGATCTTTGCCCGTCCCGGTGCCCTGGTTTTGAATTCTTTGGTTTTTTAATCCGTACTGGGCGATGCGACAAGTTCGACACTGGCAGGTCGTGAACCGGTTCGAAGCCATCTATCAGCTTGCGCGGCAACAATTGCTTAATCAGCCGTTCAATATCGGAGAGCTGCTGAAATTCATCGGCACTGACCAGTGACACAGCCTGCCCGCTGGCGCCTGCACGACCAGTGCGACCAATGCGGTGAATATAGTCTTCCGGCACATTGGGTAGATCAAAATTTACCACCTGTGGCATTTGTTCGATATCCAGACCGCGAGCCGCGATATCGGTCGCTACCAGTATGCGTATTTTACCACTCTTAAATTCGGCGAGTGCCTTAGTACGGGCAGCCTGGCTCTTATTGCCGTGAATTGGGGCAGCATTAATTGCAACTGACTCCAGTTGTCGTACCAATTTGTTTGCGCCATGTTTAGTACGCGAAAAAACCAGCACCCGCTGCCAGTCATTATCCTGGATCAGTCGTATCAGCAAAGCCGCCTTTTGCTTCTTGTCCACTGGACAAATCCACTGATTTACCGATTCTACAGTGGTGTTACGCGGGCTCACTGAAATTTCAACCGGGTTATTCACCAGTCCTGTGGCCAGGTTGCGGATATCCTTAGAAAAAGTTGCCGAAAACATCAAGTTCTGACGTTGCTTGGGTAGAAGATTCAGGATTTTTCGGATGTCATGGATAAATCCCATATCGAGCATGCGGTCAGCCTCGTCCAGTACCAGTACTTCCAGGTATTTGAATCGAACCGCATTTTGGTTGTATAGATCGAGCAAACGCCCCGGCGTTGCGACCAGCACATCGACACCCTTACGCAGCTTTATCATCTGTGGATTTATCTTCACGCCACCAAACACAACAGCAGAACGCAACGGCAAATTCCTGCCGTAAGTTGATACACTTTCGCCAACCTGCGCCGCCAGCTCACGTGTCGGGGTCAAAATCAGTGCGCGCGCCTGATTGGCCTGCGCTGGCCGGCCTTTTGACAGGAGTTCCAAAATTGGCAGGGTGAAACCCGCTGTTTTACCAGTGCCGGTCTGAGCTGCGCCCATCACATCCTTACCTTCCAGCACTGCGGGTATCGCCTGGGCCTGAATCGGAGTCGGTGTTTCGTAGCCCTGTTCGGCAATAGCGTCAAGAATTGGGGCACAAAGGCCCAGTGAGGCAAAACTCATAAAGATATCTCTGTAGCGCGCTTAATAAAGCTGCTTTCGATGGAATGGATCGGTCAGTTGGGGGCGTGCAGCTTACAGCAACTTATTATCAGACGCTATCGAAGCTTTTATCGATTG
>CBDUSZ010000230.1:0-5302 GCA_965370015.1 uncultured bacterium
GCTTTGGACATCGGGGTGGTGCTACGGCCGACAATCCTGACGGCTGGGGAGTGGCTTACTGGGAAGGGACAAACTGGCAATTGCACAAGGCGCCTGAGGCCGCGGCAACGAGTACGCGTTTCAGCAACCTGGTGCGCAATATTCGATCCTCACTGCTTATCGCTCATGTTCGTAAAGCTAATCCTCCCAGTGCCTTTAGCAAGGCCAATACACATCCCTTTTTACGTGAATGTTGCGACAGGCCCTGGGTCTTCGCACATAATGGCAAAGTCCCGGAAGTCGTGTTGCCCGATGGCTGCTGTCATCCACAGGACTCCCAGCCACTGGGCGAGACCGACTCAGAACACGCCTTTTATTTCCTGCTGGATGAAATCGCCAATGTATTCGGTACTAATGCTGCCGGTGACGACAGCGCCTGGTTGCAAAAACTGGCGACTCTCAGCGAATCCATCGCTGCATTCGGCCAGTTCAACTTTCTCATGTCCGATGGCATTTTCCTGATTGCCTACAACCATGACCGTCTGCATGCTCTGGAAGAGCAGGGCAATACCAATCCGTGGGTAAAAATCGCCTCTGAACCCTTGAGCGTAGGGCCCTGGAAAGCCCTCGAAACAGGAGAACTACGCGTCTATCGAAATGGTGTGCTTACGCAAAGTGTGTTAACACAGCCTCTGCCGGTAAAATCAGATCCCATAAACCGCCAACTACCTGGTGACCAATTGCCCAAGGCATGAAACGCAAAATCATTATTGTCACTATTGCACTTGCTGTAGCGTTTATAGGCTGGCGGCTGGTGCGACCAATGCAGATATTTGTCGTATCCCCTGCCTTCGAGAAACCCATGGATAGCAGTAAGGCGCCTGCGATGTTTCCTACCCTAAGGGCCGGGGAATGTGCAGTCTGCCACCGTGATTTCTTTGACGAATGGTCTACCTCGATTCACAGCCAGGCCTGGACCGACCCCTATTTCCAGACAGACTGGCGCTTCGATGGCGCTCCGCAACTCTGTAAAAACTGCCATATTCCACTGGATCGTCAGCAGGAACATAAGGTACTTGGCTTTTATGATAAGGAGAAATGGAAGCCGAAGCTCGCAAGTAATCCGGACTTTGATGCCGAACTCCAGCATGAGGGTGTAACCTGCAACGTCTGTCATTTACGCGAGGGCAAGATTATTGGTGTCTATGGTGATAGCAACGCGCCGCATCCAGTGGAAAAAATCAATAATGGCAATGAAATCTGCGTGCGCTGCCACGTGGTGTCCGGTAAACGCTGGGATTCCTTTTTCAAGTTCCCGCCCTGTGGCACGGTGGCGGAAATTCAGACCAGTCGGGGTAAGAGCTTCGAAGAGGAAAGTTCGGACATGACGCCTGGGCAAATCGCCGGCCTGGGCTGTGTTGAATGCCACATGCCTCTGGTTGAACGCAGCCTTATTCCGGGTGGCAAGCTGCGACCGGTACGACAACATTTGTGGCGCGGCGGCCATGATCCGCAGATGGTAAAAAGTGGCCTGACCATCAGCTTCGATCAAACAGACAGCGGTGATCCATACAAGACCAAATACACCTTATCCCTGGCAAACACGGGGGCGGCACACTATATACCTACTGGTACCCCCGACCGTCATTTGACCGTGCAGTTACGCGTTTTGGACCAGGAGGGCAATATTCTGGAGGATGAACTGCACACCCTCAAACGTACCGTGATGTGGCGCCCGTTTATTGTGGATCTTTGGGATACCCGCCTGCCACCGGGTGAAATTCGACAATACGCCATCGATATATCACTTGCGGAAAATAACTCAGCCGCGTTTGTTGAAGCACTGGTGCAGTATCATTTACTGGACGAGGCAAGGCGTAAACGTATCAGCTATGAGAATAAAGAGCCTATTGCCTACGAAGTTTTTCGCAGCCGCCTGGCCGTCACAGGGACTGCTCTTTGACATTTGAGGGATACAACGAACACGCCCGTATATCAAGAATGCAACACCACCAAACTAGTTGATTCACGGGGGTATGCGGCAAGCGAGTGCTTTCTGTGGAGACACTTTACGAGAAAAGCAGTCGTTAAAAATTGAAGGGCCAACGGCAACTCGCGACCCTGAGCAGACGTTCGCTCGAGTCCAGACTTATCCCATAAGGCTGCGACGAAATCGCGGATCGAGCACTGCCAGCAAGATATCGGTACAGAAATTCAAGGTGATAATTGTCGCGGCCAATAAAAAAAGTATTGAGGCGGCAAGTTGTTGATCGTTTGATCGCACCAGCGCCTGCAGCAATAACTCCCCGGCCTCGGTAATAGCCAGGATGAATGCCACAATCGGCAGCTCGTTGAATACCCGGTTGAGGTCAAATCCCAGAGAATTGACGATGGGACCCATGGCATGGCGCACCGGATAGCGCCAAAGCAATTGTCGCCCCGACACGCCTCGAGCCTGAGCCGCGGTAACATACAGCTTGTGGTATTCATCGAAGACCAGCGCGCGTACAGACATTAACGCGAAAGCCGTCGCCGACCAACCGAGGACCAGCACAGGTAGCCAGGCGTGTGCGAGGAAATCAACAAACTTGGCTATAGACCACTCCGCGCTCTGATATTCTCTGCTGAACAACCCCGTAAGCGTTTCTCCAAATAGATTTGACCACACCACAAGAACAATAATCGCGAACAGAAAATTCGGGATCGCAAGACCCAGGTAGGAAAAGAAACGCAGTAGATGGTTGAACCGAATGTTGGGTGAAACCACCGAATATATCCCGACGGGTATCGCGATGAGATAGGCAAGTAGCAGGGACGATATACAAATCCCTAGCGATATCCAGAATCTAGCTCCGATCAGATCAGTGATCTGCTGCTGCTGCGGAGTAATGCAGGTAGAGCCGAAATCGCCATGCAGAAATATATCCGACACCCAAATTAGCCAGCGGATAACATAGAATTCATTACGGGGCTGTCTTTCCCATTTTCCATCCACCCGTACCCAACACCGCTCGAAAATCTGAACAGGGCTCAATTCCATCAAACCGTAAACAACGAAGGTCACGATGAGCAGTGTGACAATTGCCAGCAGGAAACGCGTGGCCACGAAACGGCAAAACTGCGACATCAAAATTGGCCCAAGTAGAAGATCACCGATTCTCCCCTGCACATCCGGACAATGCATCGATTGACAAAATAGTACGCCTTAAACACTTTTGTCGCTACACCACCCTGTGAATCCGGCGCCTGTTTCCAGGTTTCTAGCTGGTTAGAGCTGGAAGCAGGTGTTTGAGTTGAGTTTCTGAGTGACCGCTGTTGGCCGTTTTTTGCCGTTCGTTCTTTCGGATCGAAGGACAGGAGTCGACCCTTTGCAGACATCGCGCAGCTATGGCAAAAGGTCTTGCAATTCTCCCCGATAGGCAATGTCGGAAATAGTTCTATGCCCTCTCGATATGCCAAGCCTGATCCTCAGCGCCGATCAGACCACTGGATGCAAATCAACACCTAAGTCGAATGAGACCAAAGTCCAATACTAACCCATGTCACGATGTAGTAGTTTTAGAGCTCTGTTGGTTGGTGCCAGGAGCGCTAAATGATGAACAAGTCGACAATAATGAAGCCGAATAAAATCCTTTGGGCAACCGTGCTGCTCGGGCTAGTGTCATTTATCACTGCCTTTGGTGCCAGTGGTGATGGCTCGGCCGAACTGAGCCCGGAAGAAGCCCGCACCATAGCCAAAGAGGCTTACGTGTATGGTTTTCCGTTGGTGGATAGTTACCGTATCCTGCATGCCTTTAATGTGGATCGTGATAATCCCGAATATAAGGGACCCTGGAATCAGATTAGCAACGTCGCTCGCGTTTTTACGCCGCATGATACGGCGGTTGTGGGGCCTAACTCGGATACGCCTTATTCCTTCCTAACGGCGGACCTGCGGGCTGAGCCGCAGGTGCTGACTGTGCCCGTGATCGAGTCGGAGCGCTATTTCAGTATCCAGCTGATCGATCTCTACACCCACAATTTCGATTACATTGGCAGCCGTGCCACCGGTAATGGTGGCGGCAACTTCCTCATTGCAGGGCCTGGCTGGAGTGGTGCGGTGCCCGATGGTATTGAGCGGGTGTTCCATTCGGAAACCCAGTTGATGCTTGCGATCTATCGCACGCAACTGTTTGATCCGGATGACATTGACAAGGTCAAGCTTATTCAGGCTGGCTATGGAGTGCAGCCACTGTCGGCGTTTGTTGGCGAAACCACTCCCACAGCGGCAGCGGCGATTGACTTTATTAAACCCTTGACGTCGGCCCAGCAGCGGAGCTCGCTTGAGTTTTTCAATATTCTCAATTTTATCCTGCAGTTCACCCCTACGCACCCCTCCGAAACAGAGTTGATGGTGCGCTTTGAAAAACTTGGCATCAGCGCTGGCAAGACCTTTGATGCCAATCAGCTTACCCCGGAATTGCGAGCGGCCATCGGCCAGGGTATCGCGGATGCCTGGGCGGACTTTACGGAGTTGACAGAGCGGGGCGAGGTGACTTCTGCCGAAGCCTTTGGTACGCGTGCGCACTTGCAGAATAATTATCTGTACCGTATGGCCGCCGCAGTCATCGGCATTTGGGGTAATTCGACCCTGGAGGCGTTATACCCGGGTTACGAAGTAGATGCAGATGGCCAAAAAATGAATGGAAGCCATCGCTACAGCGTGCGTTTTGCTCCAGGCCAGTTACCGCCGGTCAATGCCTTCTGGTCGCTGACCTTGTACGAGTTGCCTGCCAATTTGTTGTCGGCTAATACACTCGATCGCTACCTGCTGAACTCGACCATGTTGCCGCAGTTTAAGCGCGACGCCGATGGCAGTATTGCTTTCTATATTCAGCATGAATCGCCCGAGGCGGACAAGGAATCAAACTGGCTGCCGGCACCCAAAGGCGAGTTTAGGGTAGTTGCGCGTCTGTACTGGCCGAAGCCTGAGGCGCTCGACGGCACGTGGGTGCTTCCACCCTTGTTGCGCGAGTAATAGAGCAAGGAGAACACAAACGTTGGAAAGTTTGGCTGCGTAGCTAAGGTGGTCTCCGGTTCTTTTTTTATGCCTCCCTCTGACGCCAGCGGCATGTCGCTACTGGAGGTGTTGGGGCAGTGAGTGGATTTTCACGTAAGGAAGAAGAATGCCTGCTCTCGGTATAACCTGTCATTCGTTGATCTTTAGTGAATGGCAGGAGTTGGCCGTTTTTTGCCGTTCGTTCTTTCGGATCGAAGGGCAGGAGTCGACTGTGAGTTCAACTGATCGACGCAACACTTTATTCTTAGGATCAAGAAGAGGTGT
>CBDUSZ010000231.1:0-5222 GCA_965370015.1 uncultured bacterium
CTTGGCGCCAGCGGCGCGGTTTGAAACCAGAGTTTGGCCCCGTAATCGAGCCAAATTACCGTAGGGTCAAATTCATTCGACCAACAATAATGATCGGAAACAACGAAAACACCCTGCCCAGGAATCATGATGTAAAGCGCATCATTTATTACGCGCCAGCGCTTATGGTATTGCTAAGGTTCACCTATCGGTCGAATGAATTCGACCCTACGGGATAATCGGCACAATGTTATTAATTTGTGACACTTACGGGACTATAGCGTGAATCTGTCGGCGGATACTGGTCTCTCTTAACCACGAAATAAGGAGAGTTACACAATGAAAATTTCAACACTATTTGGTGCGATAGCATTAATCAGCACTGCTTTGATAATGAATAGCGCAGCGTATGCTGCCGAGCGGAAAAATAGCGACGTTATAGCAAGCGGCCCCACCATATATGTAACCTCGCTAGGGCTTTATTTTGACTCCATTATTGTAGGTGGAGCACTACCGCAGGTGGGTAACTTTCAACAGTTGATACCCAGTATGAACGGGTTGGAAACCGAATTTGGCCCGGGGCAGCCAGGTCACCTGGGTGGTCGTTGGTGGATCGATGAAAACGCTGACGGCGTTATGGACGCGAAAGACGTGTATTTTCTATGCCCCTTGCTCGGACCCGGTCGCGAGGCACCTTGATCTTTAGTAGTGCAGGCTGGCCAGGCAGAAATCGTTATTCAGCCTGACTCGAGTTTCGGCTGGAGTCGCGTATCGTGACTCCAGCTATTCCCTGAGCCCCGTGTGATTCCCCTGGTGACGCGTCCCATTTACCTGATTATGCAACAGGTAAATACTGGGTGATGACGCACGCCATAGTATATTTTAGTTACTTATTCCTGGTTGGTTTGTGTTCTTTGAATGACAATCTATACTAGATTGATACAAAACTGTAAGGCCCTTCCGATTTTGAAACCCGATATATCCGAGTCCAGCAATTTGAATAAGTCGAAGCAAGATCTGCAAGATGAGGTCGAAGACCTACGCCAGCAGCTTAGCGGGTACGAAGCGAGTGCCGAAACTCGAGTAAAGCAATTAGATTCCCTGTCTTCGGCACTGCAGGCAAGTGAAAAACGCTACGATTCCCTGTTTTCCCAGTTACCACGTGGATTACAGGAGGAAGATTATTCGCTGGTTAAAAAGGAGATCGACAGGCTACAGGCTGAAGGGGTGAAAAATTTGTATCAATATTTCCGTAATAATCCAGAATTTTTACGGGGGTTGATAGATTTAATTGAGATCACTAAGGTTAACGATGCGCTACTAGAGATGCATCATGCAGACTCCCTGCAGAAGTATCTCGAAGCTGAAGATAATATCGATAGGTGGTGGAGCGACGATTGGGCGGAGTTTTATGCTGCGGAATTTGCCGCCCTCGCAAGTCCGTCAGGAATTTATGCAGATGAACGTATCGATTGTCGAATTGATGGGTCTGTTTTCGAAACCAGTATAATTACTACCATAGTCAGAGGCTCCGAACAAAGCTGGGACAGGGTGATCACTATTTCCGAAGAAGTCACCGAGCGTAATCGAAATCAGGCCGCCCTGGTCGAAGCCAAAACTATGGCGGAAAATGCCAGCAAGGCCAAGACTGAGTTTCTCTCGAGCATGAGCCACGAACTACGTACGCCGCTCAATGCGATCCTGGGATTTTCGCAATTATTTGAATATGACCAGAGTCTCAGTGAACAGCGGCAGTCGAATGCCAGGGCGATTAACAGTGCAGGACAGCACCTGCTCAAATTAATTGACGAAATACTCGATTTGTCACGAATTGAAACAGGCAATATCGATATCTCGATGGAGGCAGTATCGCTGGAAGCGGCTATCAACGATAGCATCAGCTGGGTGACAGATATGGCAGAAAACCGCAAGGTGAATATCAATTTTGATGCCAGCACCTGTCGCGGTTTAATGGTGGACGCGGACGCTATCCGGCTGAAGCAGGTTTTTTTGAACCTGATGACGAACGCGGTGAAATATAATCGCGAGGGTGGCAGCGTCAACATAGTGTGCACCCCGAATCGAAATGACTGTATCCGAATTAGTATCATCGATACCGGGCCTGGAATCCAGGCAGAACGACTAAAACAATTATTTAAACCGTTTAATCGTCTCGGGGCTGAATTCAGTGGCGTCGAAGGCACCGGTATAGGGCTGGTGATCACCAGGCAACTGGTCCAGCTCATGCAGGGTGAACTCGAAGTCGAAAGTAAATTCGGTGAAGGGAGTACTTTTACCGTGCAGTTTCAATTAGTCCAAAGCAATCAGGTTGATATCGATGTATCGTCTGGCGGCGTCGAGTCTGATGACCAGACTATAGCCACATTGATCACACCCAAACCCTGTATTCTGGTAGCGGAAGACAATCCAGTGAACCGCCAGTTGATCGCCGCGCAGCTGAAATTGCTGGGTTATAGCGCGGATTATGCGGAAAATGGCGTCGAGGCATTGAAGCTTTGGAAAACTGGAGGTTATCGGCTACTACTGACCGATATTCGCATGCCTGAGATGGATGGCTACGAGTTAATGCGGCAGATCAGGGCGTTGGAATCGAAAATATCAGAGAATCCCATTATAGCGGTGACCGCGAATGCGATGGCTGGTGAGGTGCAGAAATGCCTCGGCAGGGGTGCCAATGATGTGCTGTCAAAACCCTTCGGGTTGGAGGATTTAAGACAAATGCTGGAAAAATGGTCGGTGCAACAGCTCAAGCCGGTGGCCGCGCATGGCTTGCCGACCGAAGTGGTCGACCTGTCGATTCTGCGAGAGTCGGTAGGCGATAGGATTGAAGTTCATCGTCAATTGCTGATGTCCTATATCAACGCTTTGCCGGAAGCCCTCGATGATATCCAGCAAGCCCTCGGTTGGCACAATCATCAACATTTAGGCGAATATGCGCACAAGTTAAAATCTTCATCGATCAGTATCGGTGCCACCCAACTGGGGAATATTTGTCACACCCTGGAAATTGCCTGTGGCGAGGATCGAGAGGCTGACATTAATGCTTTGGTGCCGCAATTGCTGCAAGCCGCTGATCCGGTGGTAGCTTTCGTGGCGGCCTTTTGTGGTGAACCCGTGGCGGAAATAGTCGATGAAATTCCGGCTGCTGCTAACCACATCACAAGTAGCCAGGTCTCGGTATTGTTGGTTGACGATGATTACATCATGCATCGTGTCACCACAATAATTCTCAATGATCTGGGTATACGGCAGGTATATACCGCCTTGTCAGGTCGTCAGGCGCTGAAAATTCTCGAGGAAAAGCAAAATGCCATTGATATCGTCATTTGTGACTTGAACATGCCGGAAATGGATGGCATTGAATTTACCCGCCATCTAGCCCGGGAAAATTATACAGGGTCGCTGATAATATCCAGTGGGGAGGACATCCGCATTCTGAAGACTGTGGAGAAGTTGGCGATAGAACATGAACTGCAGGTACTCGGGATACTAGAGAAGCCGGTAACGCAGGCGAAACTGAGTCGGCTGCTGAATACCTACGACCAGGTTATTAACGAAGGAACCCTGCTGTCGACCGAACTATTGAGCACAGATGAATTATTATATGCGATAGAACATGATCAGCTGGAAATCTATTTTCAGCCCAAGGTCGATGTCAAAACACAACAGGTTATCGGGGTAGAGGCACTGGTACGCTGGCAACATCCGCTAAAGGGTGTCATCAGCCCCAACGCCTTCATCCCGATGGCCGAGGAACACGGACTGATATTTGAGTTGACCCTGGAGGTTTGTCGAAAAGCGTTGCAACACGCTGCCGCCTGGCAGGTGCAGGGGATTCAACTTGATATGGCGCTAAATATCTCGGTTGATGCCTTAAATGATCTCGACTGGCCGGACGCAATGGCAGCCATGGTTGAAGCCTCTGGTTTGCAACCGACATCGATCATCTTTGAAATCACCGAAAGCCGTTTGATGGAACATTTGTCGGTTGCCCTGGATATATTGAGTCGCTTGAGTCTGAAGCGATTTAAGCTGTCGATCGATGATTTCGGCACCGGTTACTCGTCGATGGAACAGTTACAGCGCATCCCCTTTTCGGAACTGAAAATCGACAGGGCGTTCGTGCGCGGTGGCAGCGAGGACCCATCCGCACGGGCGATAATGGAGTCGAGCGTATTGCTGGCAAAGAAGCTGGGTATGAAAGTGGTGGCCGAGGGGGTAGAAACCGAAGAAGACTGGAAGCTGGTAGCCCAGCTCGGCTGTGATCAGGTACAGGGGTATTATATCGCAAGACCCATGCCTGCCGACCAGTTCCACAAGTGGCTGCATAAATGGCAAATGCCTGAAGCCCGTTCATTGCAGGAACCTTCGGTCAATTATCCCTGATTCCACGTTGTGCGAAAATATATATCCAGCCCGTAACTACCGATTCATGGCATGAATATCTGCCTTCAGAAACTATTTCTGCACTTGAAAACCCGTTCACAATACCCAAATAGTTGATACGAACATCAGGTCTCTTAGAGAGTGGTGATCGTGATATACCTTTTATCAATACGAGGGTGATTCTATAGATCGGGTTTTTTGGTGAATGCCAGGTGTCAAATCAAAGCATTGCGATTAAACACAATTTATAGATAAGCCTGCTAATTGCTTCTAATGGAGAATTTGCTATGACTAGAATAGATTTAACCCCACTTTACCGCAGCAGTATCGGTTTTGACCGTATGGGTTCCCTGCTGGATTCCGCGCTGCGTTCCGAAAAAACTTCTGGCGGCTACCCGCCTTATGATATCGAAGTTCGTGGTGATGACCAGTATGCTATCACCCTGGCTGTAGCCGGATTTGAACAAAGCGAACTGGACATACAGGTAGAAAAAGGCGTGCTCTCAGTGCGTGGTAAGAAAGCCACAGACGAATCAGAGCGTAACTACCTGTACCAGGGCATTGCCAATCGAGCGTTTGAACGTAAATTCAATATTGCCGATCATGTTGAAGTTTCAGGTGCCGATATGAGTAACGGCCTTCTCACCATTAGCCTGGTGAGAGAAATACCCGAAGCGATGAAGCCGAAAACAATCGCTATCAATCAGTCTGACAATGTACTGGAACATAAGTCCGGTAGCGAAAAGGCAGCTTAATTTCTAAAACTGGAATTGAAGCAGGCAGCGGTTAAGTCGCTGCCTGTTTTTGCTGAAAACCTGCAAATTTGGTACCGGTGG
>CBDUSZ010000232.1:0-5167 GCA_965370015.1 uncultured bacterium
CTATTATGGCTTCGCCTATGAACTGGCCATACTCGGTGATGCTCCACTCAGTCAAACAAATGGCACTGAAGCTCTGTCTGGGGATATGAGCGAGAACCGTATTCACTTTATCAATGCGTCGTATGGTTATTAATTAAAACGTAAAACTACTGTATACATAAAAGCCTTTGAAATCTAAATCAAACTTATCGTTATCGTCTATCTTCTCCCCTTCTAAAGAGAAACCTCCGTAGGCAAGTCCGAGATTAACTCTGTTAATAATATTGTATTCAATAGCCAGGTTCCAGTCGATCACCTCCCCCTCGAAATCGTCTTTTTTGATTGTAAAGAAGTCAATGTCTAGCTTCATCATGAGCCTTTGATTATAAGCATGCATACCGCGAAGCCCCACTACGGGGAATGGCACGAAATTATCGTTTGTTTCGCGAGCAGCTGATGGTGAATCTATTGTGAGGTCAGCGTTCAAGCCAACGATCCCAGTGGAGAAACTAAGCTCAGTGTTGCTATTCTGAAAAAATGAGTAGCCGTAGAGCAGCCTGATTATTTGCGTTTGAAAATCACTGGTAACAATACTGCCTGCTGGGTAGACCTTGTCGTCAAATATAATATCTCTTTCGAGCAGCTTACTCCCGTTACGTGACAGGTCGATGAAACTATAAATAAAACGATGTTTGGGGCTAAAGCGGTAGTGACCCTGTATTCTCAACGATGTGACCGAATCATCCAGACCAAAATCATCCTCCAGATCTATCAGCGTTCCCTGACCCTGATCATTCGATATGCGTATCTGGGTGTCAACTTTAGGGAAATAACCACCCACACTAAGCCGTATGCGGTCCCCGGTCATCCAGAAATTATTATCATCCTCTGCCAGTGCTGGCAGTGATAGTGTTATTGCCATAATGGCCAAACAAATCTTCATTGGGAATCAGGTTTTTCCATGCCACATTGTTATAATTTAAATTATCCTGATGGCTAGAACAGGTAGGTGCATTATATCAAGGCACATCAAGGAGAGATAGAAGTCAGCACATTTATGACAATCAGAAAAAGGAAAAACAGCTATGGCGATTAACATTTATAACCGATGATTGATACAATACCGCCTAATGGGGGACAATCGGAGGCAGGCTGAGGCAGCCCCACTTTACCTGACGCTGGGTTACCTCAGACCACTATTAAATAGTGTGCTTCGCTCAAGGTCTTTGGCAAAGCTGTTAGCCATATCAAGGCGCGTAGCAGATCTCGAACAGAGTCTGGGAGCTACCTTATTAAAGCGCAGCACTCGGGTGGTCAAGCTAACTGAAATTGGCGTATTTGGGGAGAGACAACGCTAAAAAAGTATGCCAAATTTGTGCCTCAGTAACTGCCAATTACTGCTATTTACAGGCACAAATAGAACTGGAAATTGCGTAAGTAACTGAATTTAATAAGTTAAAAAATATTAACCCCGACTGAAAATCCTCGTGTCGGTGGTTAGATTGTTTGGCTCATGAGCTATATGGACATAGTAAATGCAGATATTGCAGGAGCAATATATCTGCCCCTGAGCCAAATCCTCCGGACTCGCGTGCGCTCGCGTTAAATCGCTCCGGGCGATTTAATCTGCCCCTGGGCACCATTTATACTTTTAGATTAACCTTCGAGGGCCTTTTCGCGTGCCTTGCGCGACTTCTCGACGGCCTGGTAAGTGACATAATACTTGTAGATATTGCGTACGTAGGAAGCCGGCTCGCCACTCACCGCCCGGAACATGCCAATCTCAACATTGTTGAACCAGCGGTTGGGGTCGAAGCCCAGCTTTACGGTGCGTTTGCGCGCGCGCCTCATATTGCCCGGTCCGGCGTTGTAAGCAGCGAAGGAAAACAGGACCTGATCGAGTGGTGATATAGCCGGATCCGAGAAGTATGTTTTTCGTAGCCAGTTCAGGTATTTCACCCCGGCATGGATATTGTTCTCCAGCGTTGAAATATCAGGAATTCCAACTGCCTTGTCCGCTGCGGTGGTGGGGAGGACCTGCATCACGCCTACCGCGCCTGCCGGGCTGCGTTTGCTCTGGTCAAAGCGCGACTCCTGGTAGGCTTGCGCGGCGATGATCAACCAGTTTAGTTCGTACCGGTCGGCATACCGCTTGATGATTTCGATAGTTTCTTCGTAGCGCTTGCGGTCCTCGCTGGCGAGGGCAGTCTTGAGCCAACGAGTATTACCGAGGTAGCGCTTCAGCACGATGTTGCCTAGCAGCGTTCCTTTTTTAACTGTCTTACTGAAGGCGGTGATCGACTTCATTAGCTGGGGACTGTCTTTGCGAACGGCCCAGGCAATCTGATTGCCGGACAGCACCGACAAGTCGCGGTGGACCACTATCTTGTCGAAAACCTGTTCCCAGAAGGCCGCCTTGTGACTGTCGACGACGATGGCCCGGAGCACTCCGGCATTGACCATGTCGAGCAGGTCGAAGTCCTCGAGATTTTCGTCTGCCTCGGTAATGGGGATTAGCTGCTTACCCTGTGCTTTGCGTTCGGAATTCAGTGTCTGCAGGTGTTCGAAATAGCTGCTGGATCGTCGCAGGTAGAGTCCGGTTTTCACCAGATCGTCGAACGAGGCGACATTTGTCGCGGCCGGACCGGTAATCACGAGCTCGTCGATATTCGGATGCAGCGGAGGACTGAAATCGACCAGTTTCTGTCGTTCGGGCGTGATTGTCAGATTACCCATGACGAGGTCGCCACGACCCCCGATCAGGCCCGGTATCAATTCGTCGCGCCCAACTGGGATCACGACAACGGTAGGCGAGCGGACACGCCCGATCTCCCCGGCAAGATGATCCTCGTACAACTTAGCCAACTCGGCAACGATGCCCCATTGCCGGGCACCGTCGAAGTTAAAGAAGAGGGGATTGTGGACAGTCAGAATGCGGAGGAATCTCTGCTCGGTAATACCATCGAGATCTCCAATCCTGGGCTTGTTGTCGTACTCTATGGCATTGTCCTGTTCGCTGGAGGCGGCCTGCAGGTTCCCGCCCGAGAACGGCATCGGGAGAAGGGCAAGATAAACGATGAAAGGTAACAGGAATCGCATAGGAAAGAAGCATCGCAAGGGCAGGACAAGTAGTCAAGGGGGCTGGTTCGATGCTGTCATCACTGCTAAGCGTGACAGGTTGTTATGTCAGTACCCAACGACCCGGTTCCCTCCATTCATCTGGAATTGCAATAACTGGGCATAAGCGGCTTTATTGGTCAACAGCTCAAGGTGTGTTCCCTGCTCTAATAGACGGCCCTCCCTCATGACGACAATATGATCGGCATCGCGTATGGTTGCCAGCCTATGCGCAATTATCAGGGTAGTGCGGCCAATCATCAAATCCTTCAACGCCTTGTGCACCGCATGCTCACTGATTGCGTCCAGATGCGAAGTCGCCTCGTCAAGGATAAGAATGGGAGCGTCGCGTAGGAATGCACGCGCTATTGAAACCCTTTGGCGCTGTCCGCCCGATAATGCATAACCGCGTTCTCCCACGTTAGTATCAAGGCCTTGCGGAAGCCGGGCTAAAAAATCACCCAGTTCTGCGCGTTTAATCGCGGTCATGATTTCAGCTTCACTGGCATCAGGGTTGGCCATTAACAGATTCGACCTGAGGCTATCGTTAAACAGGTAGGTATCCTGGGCAACCAGGGCGACCTGTTGACGAAGAAGCTCTAGTCGGATATGTCGAATATCATTTCCGCCGATACGTATCCGACCCATTTGCGGATCCCAGAAGCGTAACAGTAATTGCGCGAGAGTACTCTTGCCCGAACCCGAGGCACCGACGATGGCGACGGTTGATCCGGCGGGGATTTTTAGATTGAAGTCCTTGATCGCACGATCGTCTTGCGCGTTGTAGCGAAAATCCAGATTATCAAATTCGATATCCAGCGCAGCAACTGCCAATTGCGGCTCCGGGTTCTCGGCCGGATGCAATAGCTCATCGCTGACCGTGGGTGGTGTGTCATGTACCTGGATTAAGCGGTTGGTTGCGGCGAAGGTTTCTGAAAGTTGACGTCCTGCATCGGAAATTTCTATCACCGGTAAAAAGGCGGCCATCGATGCCAGGGTCAAAAGCGGTAAATAAACCGCTTCAATTTCGCCGGTGCTCACCAACAGCATGGCAAGGACTATGATTGCCAAACCTGCGATGACGGTTGTTAAATCGGTGATAACACTTTGGCGGGTTACCTCTTTGAAAAATGGTATCCGCTCGGCATGATGACGTCGTATCAATTCGACGAATTGCTGACGCCGTTGCACGGTGGCCTGGTATGACAGTAACTCGCCCAGCCCCTGCAAACTTTCGACAGTATGCGAGGACAATGCACCCAGTAACTCACGCGCTTTGCCTGCCAAACGATCAATCCGGGCCCTGCGCAAAATTGGCATCAACGCGACCAGGGCAAGAAACGGGATCAGCGCTGCCGCCAGGGTAAAATCAAAACTCGCCAACAAAGCCAGTACCAGCAACGGAACCAGCACTGCAACAAACACGGGGGCAATCGTATGCGCAAAAAAGTATTCAACCATCTCGACATCGTGAGTGGCCAAATTGATCAGGTCGCCACTACGCTTTCTTAACAAAAAAGCCGGGGCCAGGCTATCAAGTTTACGGAACAATGCGATACGCATCTCGGACAACATTCGAAAGGCTATATCGTGAGACAGCCAGGATTCCAGCCAATGCAACAGCGCCGCGGCAATTGCTGTCAGCGCAAGAGCAATCAACAAAGTACTGTATTCGGCGCCTGTTCTTACCGCTACCGCAGCCAGTGCTGACAACAAGCTCACTCCGATAAAGGCCAGCACGCGTCCGACACCCAATGCAAATGTTATTACCAGCCGCCATTTCCACGGTGCTGCAAAAGCCAGTAACTGGGTGAGTACGCGACCCCATGAATGCTGGCTGGATGACAGCACATCCGTCTGTAAATCGGTTGGGCGATTCGCGGGCTCATTCGTCAGTTGCGATTCAGGGCCGGTAGGGACCTCATCATTATTACTCGCACGGGGGAACGCGGAAACAATGGTCGAGCGTTCATCCGCGGCTTGCCATTCGGCTGCCTGGGTCTTCATTAAATTGGCATAAACCGCTTGCCGCCGCATCAACTCATCATGATTTCCCTGCTCGACGACATGA
>CBDUSZ010000233.1:0-5160 GCA_965370015.1 uncultured bacterium
TCGTGTGTACTAAGATAATAAATACAATCTAGGGAAATAATGCCATCAAATATTGATTTGTCGGTTTTTGCGAAATCTGCTGCCGAATCCCGCACATCAGGCAACAGCGATGCGGGTACATCGAATAACTCCAGCAGAGCGTCACTCCAGCAGCCTTGATAAATATCGTATAACATCGTGCGACTGGCATTCGTCGCATCGGTCGCATGTACGGTGCCGCCGCTCAGACGCCAGAGCAGAAATGTATCGATGGTGCCAAATGCCAGTTCACCCCTGGTCGCCGCTTCACGAGCGCCATCGACATGATCCAGTATCCAGGCAATTTTGGTGGCTGAGAAGTAGGGGTCTAATAACAGACCGGTTTTAGAATTAACCAGGGGTTCGTGACCGGCACTGCGTAATTCACTGCAGCGATCCGAGGTACGCCGGTCTTGCCAGACAATAGCGTGATGAATCGGTTTTCCGGTTTTCCGGTTCCAGATCACCGTAGTTTCGCGTTGGTTAGTAATTCCGATCGAAGCGATATCAGCCGCTTTCGCATCGACTTGTTGCATAACCTTGCGGCAGGTGGATAGTGTGGTTTGCCAGATATCTTCAGGGTCGTGTTCTACCCAGCCCGACTGGGGGAAGTGTTGGGTAAACTCCTGCTGACTGACTGCACAATTCTGATAGTTTTTGTCAAACAAAATCGCACGTGACGAGGTTGTTCCCTGATCGATAGCAAGAACATATTTGGCGGCGTTGCTCATTATATTTTCCGGATTGTGGACGGGGTCATAATAACGGTAAAGGTGGTGTTGTTACAAAAGTTTGAAACATGAGGATGATTTTCTGCAGTGGCGCGGAGGAAATTGTATTCCAGATTGTTGTTTTCCAGTGCCAGGCAAGAATTATGTTGACATACCTACCGGTCGGTATTATAAAACATACCGCTTGGTAGGTGTGAGGCACCATGAACGATTTATCCGACAATGAGGTGTATTGGTGGCGTCCACTGGACGACACTGAACTCGATACGCGCGCAAAGATATTATTTGCCGCATACAGAGAAATTCATAGCTATGGGTTTCAGGCCGCCAGTCTGAGCAATATTCTGGCGCATACCGGGGTTACCAAGGGTGCTCTTTATCATTATTTTCCCAACAAGACTGAGCTCGGTTATGCGGTGATCGATGAAGTAATCGCACAACGAATCTATTTAAGCTTTATTCAACCATTGGAGCATTTTGAAAATCCGGTCGATGGTTTTATCGAGATGATCAAAAACTCAGGAGAAGCTTTCTCGATCACCGATATCAATCTGGGTTGCCCACTGACTAATCTTGCGCAGGAAATGGCACCCATTGATGAAGGGTTCCGTACGCGGCTGGTGAATATTTATGAAAAGTGGCATCGGTCAATTGCCGATGTCATGGTGCAGGCAAAACAATCAGGGCATATCATCGAAGAATGTGACCCCTATACTCTCGCGGTCACCATAGTTGCGACGATGGAAGGTGCGCTCAACGCGGCCAAGGTGGCACAAAATCTGGACAAACTCTACTACTGCGGTTGCGGATTAATTCAATATTTGCAACTCATTCGGAAACAATCATAAGGAATCAAGATGGTTATAAAGTACGCAGAATTTATTATTCGACACAAAATTATTACGGTTATGCTGAGCATCCTGATGGTCATGGTGGCTGGTTTTGGTGCACAGTTTCTGACCTTTACTAACGATTACCGGATATTTTTTGGCGAAGATAATCCGCAATTGGTGGCGTTTGAGAATTTACAGGATACCTATTCTAAAAACGATAACGTGATGTTTTTGCTGGTACCTAAATACGGCGAGGTGTTCACCAACCAAACACTGCAAGCTGTAGCCTGGTTGACCGAACGCGCCTGGCAGACACCGCATTCTAGCCGGGTCGAATCCCTGAGCAATTACCAGCATACCTCGGCGCAAGAAGACGATTTGCTGGTCCAGGACCTGGCCTTCGAACCCGGTAATATAAGCGATGAAGAACTGGCGAGGATCCGCAATATTGCACTGAATGAACCGGTGTTAATCAATCGTCTGATTTCACCCAAAGCGCATGTGACCGGGGTCAATATCACCATCGAACTGCCGGGTATAGACCCGATTGTGGAAAATCCCGAAGTGGTGGATTTTATTCGCGATCTACGTGAAGAGTTTCGGCAGGTGTTTCCCGAAATCGAAGTCAGGCTCTCCGGCATTATCATGATGAATCAGGCGTTTCCGGAGGCGAGTCAATATGATATGACGACCCTGTTTCCTTTGATGATGCTGGTTTTTATCGTCGTATTGTATTTCTGGGTTAAGGGGCTGAGCGGAACATTTTCCACATTGGTGATTATTGTTTCGTCGATAATCGGTGCGATGGGGCTCGCTGGCTGGTTTGGTATCGCGCTGACACCGCCGTCGTTTGCCGCGATCATGATCATACCGACGATGGCAATAGCCCATAGCGTTCATGTATTGATGAGTTATGTACTTCTGATGCGGCGCGGCGAATCCAAGCACGAGGCGATGGTCGATAGCATTCGGATTAATATGCAACCGGTGTTCCTTACCAGTGTGACCACTGCGATTGGATTTCTAAGTATGAATTTTTCTGACGCACCGCCTTTTCATGACCTCGGAAATATTGTTGCGATGGGGGTGATGATTGCCTTTGTGCTCAGCGTTACTTTTCTTCCCGCGGCAATGATGCTGCTGCCTGATTCACATAAAGTGCAGGAGACCGCCTCAAGTAGAGCTATGGCCAATTTTGCCGAGTTCGTTATCGCCAACCGAGCACGCCTGCTGGTTGGCATGGGTACAGGCTGTTTACTGTTGATCTCATTTATTCCACTAAACGAACTGAATGACGACTTCGTCAAGTATTTCAGCGAAAAGATCGAATTTCGTCGTGACGCCGATTTTGCTGCGAAAAATTTAAGCGGCCTTTATATGATTGACTACTCGCTCGAGTCGGGGTTAGAAGGTGGTGTCAGTGATCCCGGTTTTCAGCGTAACCTGGAAAAGTTTGCTGACTGGTATTTGACTCAACCCGAGGTGATACACGTCAATGTGATATCCGATACATTCAAGCGCCTGAATCGAAGTATGCATGGTGACGATGCATCCTGGTATAAATTGCCCGAGCAACGTGAACTCGCCGCCCAATATCTGTTACTTTACGAAATGTCGCTGCCCTATGGGCTCGACCTGAACAACCAGATCAATATTGACAAATCAGCGACGCGCATGACGGTAATGTTGTACAACATTACCACCAATAACGTACTTGCGCTGGAGCAGCGTGCGCAACGATGGCTCAGGGATAATGTACAGGCCAGTATGCATGCTGAAGGTGCGAGTCCGACTATAATGTTTAGTCATATCGGTCAACGTAATATAAGGAGTATGCTGTTCGGCACTACGATTGCGTTAATCCTGATTTCGATCATTCTTATATTTGCGCTCAGATCTTTCAAAATTGGACTGCTAAGCCTGATTCCAAACCTGATTCCAGCCGCCCTGGCATTTGGTGCCTGGGGCATCGTGGTAGGACAGATCGGCCTGGCCCTGTCGGTAGTTACCGGCATGACGCTCGGTATAGTGGTCGACGATACGGTGCACTTTATGAGCAAATACCTGCGTGCGCGCCGTGAAAAGGGTCTGAATGCTGAAGACGCTGTACGCTATGCATTCAATACCGTGGGGCTCGCCCTGGTGGTGACTTCGCTGGTACTGATCGCAGGATTTTTTGTGCTGACGTTCTCGGCATTCCAGCTGAATTCGAATATGGCCATAATGACTGCGGTGACCATCATATTTGCGATTATTGCCGATTTCTTATTGTTACCCCCACTATTAATGGCTCTCGACAAAAAGGAGTACACCTCCGTTACTGAAAGCCCTAGTCGACAAGGAGCCTAATCATGTTTAAGTTAAAATATTTGATCACCGCTATCATTGCCATAGCATTACTGCCTTCACTATTGTATGCGCAAAGTGCAGAACAAAGAGGTCTCGAAATCGCGCAGGCGGCCAAAGCCTTCGACCAGGGCTTTGCCGACTTCAGCGCGAATATGATCATGACCCTGAAAAATAAGGCGGGTAAGACTTCTACTCGAAATATCCGTATAAAAACACTCGAGGTAACAGGTGACGGGGATAAGAGCCTGTCGATTTTTGACCAACCAGCCGACGTCAAGGGCACTGCGATGTTAACTTTTTCGCATGGCCTCGAACCCGATGATCAGTGGCTTTACCTGCCAGCGTTAAAAAAAGTGAAACGCATCAGTTCGCGCAATAAGTCCGGGCCATTTATGGGCAGTACTTTCGCCTTCGAAGATCTGGGTTCACAGGAGATAGAAAAGTATAGCTACAAATTTTTACGCGAAGAGGCATGTGGCGACTGGCAGTGCTATGTGATCGAGCGAAAACCCGAGTACAAACATTCGGGTTATACCAGTCAGACTGCCTGGATCGACAAAGACGCATATCGACTGGTTAAGGTCGACTATTATGACCGCAAAAAAGTCTTGTTGAAGACCTTGACTACAGGTGATTTTCAACAATACCTGGGGCACTATTGGCGCCCAGGCAAGATGAATATGGTGAATCATTTAACCGGCAAGAGCACGTTGCTGGAGTGGGCCGGGTATCAATTTCAGACGGGCCTGACCGATAGGGATTTTCGTTCGCAGTCGTTAAAAAGACTCAAATAAAGTGATTAACAGGATAGTAATTCCAGCACTACTGCTAGTTTGGCCGGTATTATCCTACGCGCAAGATTTTTCCGGCAACATTGCTGTCGAAGCACTCCGCTTTAGTCAGCCAGGTCAGTTCCCCAATCAAATGGACGACAACCTGACCTTTTCGTTTAAACCTAAATGGACTGATGAATGGAATGAGGGCGATGACGCCTGGAGTGCTGAATTTTTTCTACGCGCGGATAACAAGGACGATGGACGTGAACACGCCGATATTCGAGAGTTACTATGGCTTCACCTCGATGGTGACGACGAGTGGCGCGTCGGCATTAACACCATGTTCTGGGGTGTGACAGAGACGCAACACCTGGTCGACGTAGTCAATCAAATTGACCAGGTCGAAGGTATTGACGGTGAAGACAAGCTCGGCCAGCCGATGATTCATCTGAA
>CBDUSZ010000234.1:0-5129 GCA_965370015.1 uncultured bacterium
CACAGCAGGGCACGCCCGCCTGGGACAAGGTGTTGCGCCTGGGGAATATGAAATTACATCTTTATGGTAAAACCGAGGCGCGAGCTGGACGCAAGATGGGGCATATTAATTGCCTTGCTAAAGATACGACCGAAGCTCGCCAGCAACTGGACGAATTAATCAGGAAGCTTGCATCGGGCTAACTCGAAGAACTAAAAAATGTAGTCTCTTCAGAAATATGTATCGAAACTTCAGGCGAATTATGACTCTCGCAAAGGCGCAGAGCTCGCAAAGAAAAGACAGTGAGGGTGCTGATTAAATAACCCTGATAATCCTCAGCGAACTTTGCGCCTTTGCGAGAGTCGAATTTTTGTCGCAACGAGGCTCAAATATTCCCGACGAGTTCATTTTCTAGGCCTGTTTAGTCCCACGGGCAACGGTATAGGTTTTACCCTGTTTGATTTTTTCATAGTGACCAAATACCTCGTTAAACCCGCGCTTGAAAAACTGCCGCAGACCAGTAATCGTGACGATATAAAATGAACCGCCGGGTTTCAGGTATTCGAGAGCGTCATACAGATAAATGTATAACATTTCTTTTCCTACCTTGGCGGGAACATTAGACACGATTAAATCGAATTGCTGCCTGGGGATATGCTCAAATCCGTTACTCAGCTGGCAACTGGCATTCTCAATTTTATTTAACAGCCGGTTTTTTTCCGCGTACTCAACCGCAACAAAATCCTTATCCACCAGTAGCGTATGGCCTCCAGGAGCAGATTTCGCCATGTGCAGTCCGAGCACGCCATACCCACATCCCAGGTCGAGGCAATTGTCATCGTTGTTGATGTCGAGAAAGTCGAGTAGCATTTGCGAGCCATCGTCGATAACGCGTGGAGAGAACAATCCCCAGGTCGTATAAAATGTTAACGAATGGCCTTTTGCGTTCGAAATAATGGACAGGTCCTGGCGGATTTTTTGATTATAATTTTTTGCGTCTTTCATCTAATTTTGTGTTCAGCGCTGATTAAGCTGGATCTGCTAACCTTTACAACCGTGAATTGCTTTGCCACAATGGCGCGCAATTTAAGATGTCATTATCTATTGGCAGGCCTTTTTTTACTACCCGGGAGCTTGGATTTATGAAGTTTGTTGCAGCAACAGTTGGTACGTTAATGATGGTTTTGAGTGGTTCGGTATACGCCGACGTGGCGGCTGGTAAATCTGCCTATGCCTCCAGGGGTTGTATCGGTTGTCATGGTGCCGGCGCAGTGAGTGTTGTTCCTACCTTTCCTACACTGAAAGGCAAGGATGCTGCATTTGTTGTCAAGAATCTTACCGATTTTCGCAGTGGCGAGCGTAAAAACCCGACGATGACCCCGATGGCTGCCGGCCTTAGCGATGCCGATATTCAAAACCTCGCCGATTACATTGGTAGCCTGAAATAGAATATTCTATAAAACATAATAAAAAAGCCGACTTTTGTCGGCTTTTTTATGGCTGTTACCCAAAGTCGTCCGGGATTCAGGCTGAATAATCTTAAATAGTCATGCTTGGCATCTATCTCCTTTGCTATAGCCTGTAGGGGTATTTTGGAGTAGAAATCGTTATTCAAGCTGAAATAGGGCTTATTTTGGTGTACATTGCGTGCCAAAATTACCGCTATGAGGAGTGTTTATGTCGGATTACCAACTCGCACCATCGATTCTTTCTGCCAACTTCGCCAGGCTTGGCGAGGAAGTCGATAATGTGATCGCTGCGGGCGCGGATATTGTTCACTTTGATGTAATGGACAATCACTATGTGCCGAATTTGACCATCGGTCCTCTGGTTTGCGAGGCGCTGCGAAATCATGGTGTCAGCGCCCCGATTGATGTCCATCTGATGGTTAAGCCGGTGGATCGTATCATTCCCGATTTTGCCAAAGCCGGTGCCAGTTATATCACCTTTCACCCGGAAGCTTCAGAGCATATTGATCGAAGCCTGGGCTTGATTCGAGAATGCGGCTGCCAGGCCGGGCTAGTGTTTAATCCGGCTACGCCGTTATCTTATCTCGATCACGTAATCGACAAGGTCGATATGATTTTGCTGATGTCGGTTAATCCGGGGTTTGGCGGACAGAGTTTCATTCCGTCCACACTGGACAAGTTGCGCCAGGTGCGGCAAATTATAGATAATTCCGGGTTCGATATACGCCTCGAAGTCGATGGTGGCGTTAAGGTTGACAATATCGCTGAAATAGCCGCCGCTGGTGCCGATACCTTTGTTTCTGGCTCAGGCATCTTTGGATTTGCTAGTGAAACCGATAGTAATCGTTACGATAGCATCGTGGCGAAGATAAGAGGTGCGTTGGACACGGTCGGGACGGTTTGAACCCGATCAAAACCCCCGATATGGTGCTGATCGATGTCGATGGCACGCTGGTAGATAGTGTGCCCGACCTGGCTTTTAGCATCGATCAAATGTTAATAGACCTGGATATGCCAGTGCGTGGTGAAGACAAGGTTAGACTCTGGGTGGGTAATGGCCTCGAGCGCCTGGTCAAACGGGCATTGATCGATGCGATGGATGGCGATCCGGATGAAGCCCTGTATCAACGTGCTTTACCCCTGTTCAAGTCGCATTACACGGTGAATAATTCAAACCGCAGCCATCTCTACGAAGGCGTGAAACAGGGTCTCGATTACCTGCGAAGTCGCGCTTATCGGATGGGATGTGTTACCAATAAGGCATCTGAATTGACCCATCCATTGTTGCATGATCTAGGCATCGCTGATTACTTTGAGGTGATAATTTGCGGTGATGATACGCCCGAAAAGAAACCGCACCCAATGCCATTATTAACCGCCGCACAACGAATGCAGGTCGAACCCCAACGGTCGTTGATGTTAGGTGATTCGTGCAGTGACGTGCGTGCTGCACGAGCAGCCGGGTTCCAGATTATTTGCACCAGTTATGGTTACAACCACGGTGAAGATATTCGTAGATATGGACCGGATGCTGTGATAGATTCTATGGTCGAACTTGAAAAATTAATCTAGTTAAAAAATGATTCAAATACTCAAACATAACAAGGTAGATATTATTTGCTGGCGATGGTGATCCTGCGCCGTTGTTTCTTAGTACCCTTGTTAACCCGTTTTTGAGTTACCCGCATGAATCTTAAGCAGTTCAATCAAATAAATAGCAAATATAACCGTATCCCGCTGGTGCGCGAAGTTTTCGCTGATCTGGATACGCCGCTCAGCACCTATCTGAAACTTGCTGACGAGCCTTATTCTTACCTGTTTGAATCGGTACAGGGTGGTGAAAAATGGGGGCGCTATTCAATCATTGGACTGGCCTGTAACAAACGACTGAAGGTATTCGGTCATCACGCCATACTCGAAGTCGATGGCGAAATCATCAGCGAGGAAGAAATCGATGACCCTCTCCAATACATTGAAGACTACCTGAATTTTTTCAAGGTTGCGGAGGCTGAGTGCCTGCCAAAATTTCACGGTGGCCTGGTGGGCTATTTTGGTTACGATACGATCCGCTATATCGAACCAAAGCTGGCCGACTGTCCCAATCCAGATAAACACCAGACGCCGGATATCCTGCTGATGCTGAGCGACGAGCTGGTAGTCTACGACAATCTGGCATCCCGCATGTTCATCGTCGTACACGTCGACCCGGCGGAGGATAAAGCCTGGGAATCTGGTCAGCAGCGTTTAGAGGAGCTAGAGCAGAAGCTTAACAACACGCGGCTAGTCAGGCGCCCCAATACCGCGTCGCAGAAAGTTAAAGAAGACGATTTTACCTCCGAATTCACTCGCGAAGATTTCAAAGCCGCGGTAGAAAAGGCCAGGCAATACATAATCGACGGTGATGCCATGCAAATTGTGCTGTCACAACGGCTGTCGATTCCGTTCAAACAAAAGCCGATCGACTTGTATCGAGCATTGCGCAGCCTGAATCCGTCACCTTATATGTATTACCTTAACCTGGGCGATCATTATGTGGTCGGGTCGTCGCCGGAAATCCTGGTGCGCCTGGAAGACCAGACGGTTACTGTACGTCCGATCGCCGGCACACGCCCGCGGGGAAAGGACAGGGAGCACGACCTGGCGCTGGAAAAAGAATTGCTCGCCGACCCTAAAGAACTGGCAGAACACCTGATGCTGATCGACCTGGGTCGAAACGATGCAGGCAGAGTGAGTCAAACCGGTAGTGTGACACTGACCGAAAAAATGATAGTAGAGCGGTATTCGCATGTCATGCACATAGTTTCGAATGTCGAAGGTAAATTAAAAACCGGTGTGTCGACGATGGATGTACTGCGTGCGGCATTTCCGGCCGGGACGGTTTCCGGCGCACCAAAAATTCGTGCGATGGAAATTATTGATGAACTCGAGCCAGTCAAACGCGGCATTTATTCCGGCGCCGTGGGTTATATTTCCTGGAGCGGCAATATGGATACCGCAATCGCAATACGAACCGCGGTGATTAAGGATGAGCAGCTCTATATTCAGGCTGGTGCCGGCATCGTTTACGACTCGGTGCCGGAAAACGAATGGGTCGAAACCATGAGTAAGGCGCGTGCCATTTTCAGAGCCGTTGCACTGGCCAAATTGGGATTGCCCGCAAGAGACCCTTGTGCCGAAGATCAGGAGTCAATGTAATGAAAGTGTTAATGATAGATAACTACGATTCATTTACTTACAATCTGGTGCAATATTTGGGCGAACTTGGTGCGGCAGTTACAGTAGTTCGTAACGATCAGATCAGTGTGGCTGAAATTCTGCGTAGTAAAGCCACTCATATCATGATATCACCTGGTCCCTGTACGCCGAATCAGGCGGGTATTTCTATGGCCGCGATAGAAGCGTTAGCCGGGGTTAAGCCGATTCTCGGTGTCTGCCTCGGACATCAGAGCATCGGTCAGGTATTCGGTGGCATGATCATCCACGCGAATCAAATTATGCATGGAAAAACTTCGATGGTTAAGCATACCGGTGCTGGCGTATTTTCAGGATTGCCCAGCCCCTTCGAAGCGACGCGTTATCATTCGCTGGTGATTGACAAAAAGAGCCTGCCAGATTGCCTCGAGGTAACCGCCTGGACCGAAAATAAAGATGGTAGTGTCGATGAAATCATGGGCGTTCGCC